>JAYTHR010000056.1:0-1945 GCA_043732425.1 Bdellovibrionales bacterium | reverse complement strand
TCAAAATCAAAGTGGTGGTAGCGGCGGCGGACATCGCTACAGCAATAATAATCAAAACCAACAGCCTCGACGTGATTTTCGTGAGCGGTTCGATCGTCGCGATGAAAATGATCAGCAGCCACAAAACAGCACGCAGCACTCTCAGAATACCGAACCCGAAATTGATTTAGCAGAAATTAATTTAACCGAAGAGGAAAAAAGCTGGTTAAATTCAAAAGATTTAAAATCTAAAAACATACAAGTTTTAACGGACCTTGCAACAAAACTGAAAATCGAAAACGCAGCCGGTATGCGCCGGCAAGATATGGTTTTCGAAATTCTTAAACGAGCCGCTAAACTCGGCGATATTTTTGGCGCCGGAGTTCTTGAAATTTTACCTGATGGCTACGGATTTTTAAGATCTCCAGATTATAATTATTTACCAGGACCAGATGATATTTATGTATCTCCATCGCAAATGCGAAAATTCGGTTTACGCACGGGTGACTTTGTAACCGGAACAGTTCGACCGCCGAAAGAGGGCGAACGGTACTTTGCCTTAATCAAAGTAGATTCTTTAAACTACCAATCGCCAGAGTCCAGCAAAGATAAAATTTTATTTGATAACTTAACGCCTCTTTATCCGAATAAAATGTTGCGCCTTGAACACAATCCGACCGAAATGACGACCCGAATTGTCGATTTAATGTCACCGCTAGGGAAAGGGCAGCGCGCCCTCATCGTGGCTCCACCAAGAACGGGAAAAACTGTTCTGATGCAGAATATTGCTAACGCTATTTCTGCGAATCACCCGGAAGTGAAACTTATTGTCTTATTGATTGATGAGCGACCCGAGGAAGTCACGGATATGCAGCGTACTGTAAAGGGTGAAGTCGTCAGTTCGACTTTTGATGAACCACCAACACGCCACGTTCAGGTTGCCGAAATGGTTTTAGAAAAAGCAAAGCGGTTAGTCGAACACAAGCATGACGTCGTTATTTTATTGGATTCGATCACGCGTTTAGCACGAGCCTACAACACAGTGGTGCCGCCGTCTGGAAAAATATTATCCGGCGGTGTAGATTCAAATGCTTTACATAAGCCAAAAAGATTTTTCGGCGCCGCCCGAAATATCGAAGAGGGTGGCTCGTTAACAATTATTGCGACCGCCTTAATTGATACGGGCTCTCGGATGGATGAAGTTATTTTCGAAGAATTTAAAGGAACGGGAAATGCCGAAATTCATCTAGACAGAAAGTTAATGGAAAAGCGTATTTTCCCGTGCTTAGATATTAATAAATCGGGAACGCGTAAGGAAGATTTACTGATCGACAAAGCAGATTTAAATCGCCTTTGGATTATTCGAAAAGTTTTAGCTCCGATGAATGTTGTTGATGCGATGGAATTTTTAATGGATAAAATTGAAAGAGCAAAAACCAACGCTGATTTTTTGAAGAGCATGAATGGATAATCAGAATAACCAGGAAAACCAACAATCAAAAGGGCGAAATATTGTTTTCGCCGCCGTAGCAACCGTTGCGGTGATCTGCGTTGGTTTCATAGGTTATTTCACGCTCAGTAAAATTAAAGGGGAACAAGTCGCCAGTGAAGTTATGTCTCAAGAGCAGTTTGAGTCTTCACCAGTGATATCATCGAATATTCAAAGCGAATGTCAGCAATCAGCCGTCAAGCTAACCCAGCTTAAAAAAATTGATGAACTTATGGCTGAATTTAAAATGCATGTTGAAAATTGCCGCGAAGTTTATTTCTCTGTTGACGGGGACTCAAAATTTAGAAAAGAAGGCATGTACGCCGACTTGGCTATCGACCTGTCTCACTATGCGTACAAGGATGATAAAGCAAAGTCGATTGAAATTCTTAATTTTGCCAAGACCTTAAAGCCCTGGGAAATTAATCTAGGACCCGTCAGTTGTGATTCACATGATGTGATCAATGCTTACCTTGA
>JAYTHR010000055.1:0-1948 GCA_043732425.1 Bdellovibrionales bacterium | reverse complement strand
TCTCACTCATGCAGGCCAAATAATAATCTTTAAGCTGCTGCGACCGCGGCGAGAATTTTTTTTCACTTTGAATATTCTTAAAAAAATCTTTTTTCTTTTCTAAAATACGCTCGTCGGAATCGTCAAAAGCAAAAGTATGTGAACTGCGATCATCTCGAAGCTTGAAACTTTTTTCCACCGATCCACAAACATACTGATGAAAATCCTGACAAGGATTCACAGTCGAATCTAAAGGAAATTCTCGTTTTTCCGGGATAGCTGAACTCGGTTCTGGAGCTTTTACTCCAGCAGAAAAACAAACACTCGCTGCCAATAAAATGACGATGGACACTACTTTATTCGACTTTTGCACAGTAAATTTCATGCGAACTCCCCTAATGATATTAATGACTTCAAAAGTTTGGCATGAGTCGAGTCAAAACATGAAGCTTTTTTTCCACAGATAGACTTCATCTCGACTTCGCGTCATAATACTGAAATCAAATAATAAATTGCAGCGGAGGCTCTATGTCATCAGTTCCATTTATCGATTTAAAATCTCAGTACCAAGCGCTTAAAAAAGATATCGATGCGCGCATTCAAAAAGTGTTGGATAGCGGCGCGTATATTAATGGTCCCGAAGTTTCTGAGCTTGAGCAAAAGTTAGCAGCTCACACAGGCACAAAGCACTGCTTGGCCGTTGCTAGTGGTACCGACGCATTATTGATCCCCATGATGGCTCTAGGCATTGGTCGAGGCGATGAAGTCATCACCACGGCTTTTTCGTTTATCGCCACAGCGGAAACAATCGTTTTAGCTGGTGCTAAACCAATCTACGTTGATATCGATAAAAAAACTTTTAATATCGATGTTAAAAAAATTGAAGCGGCGATAACTCCAAAAACTAAAGCCATTGTCCCCGTTTCGCTATACGGTCAAGTCGCTGATTTAGAAGAAATCAATGCGTTGGCAAAAAAACATAATTTACTCGTTATTGAAGATACGGCGCAATCTTACGGAGCCGGTTATAAAAATAAAAAAAGCGGAGCCTGCACCATCGCAGCAGGAACCTCTTTTTACCCGGCGAAACCGTTAGGTTGTTATGGCGATGGTGGAGCTATTTTTACCAACGACGATCAGCTTATCACGACGATGAAAGAGATCCGCGAACACGGATCTGAAAAGCGTTACTACCACACCCGTTTAGGTGTAAATGGACGCTTAGACACGATTCAGTGCGCGATTCTTTTGTCTAAACTGGGGCGCTATGACTGGGAAGTCGAACAAAGAAATAAAGTAGCGAAGCATTACAGCGAAGCTTTCGTCGGCATAGAGAAACACGATCCTCAGTTCTCAACTCCGTTTATTAAACCCGGAAACACGAGTGTTTGGGCGCAGTACACCGTCACGGTTAGTCACCGTGAAGCTTTTCAAAAAAAGATGCAAGAATTCGGCGTCCCGACAACGGTGCATTACCCCATGACGATGCCCGATCAACCTTGGTACAAAGAAAATACGCCAGTGCAGGCTGATATTACAAATTCGCGCTGGGCGGCAAGCCATGTCGTTAGTCTTCCGATGTTCCCCGACATGACTTCAGAGCAACAACAAACAGTTATTGAAGCTGTTAAAAAGTCCGTCGAATTTTCGATGCAAAAAAATTAAAGGAATATTTTATGATTACTGAATTTAAAGCCCTGGCAAAAACCGTTTCTATGGATTCTCCTTCAGGAAAAATTACTTGGGGTGACGGAAAAAATTTCGTCCTTTTTGCAGGTCCCGACATCATCGAAGATGAAGGTATGGTTATCGAGACGGGAAAAGAATTGCAGCGCGTGACCAGAAGCTTAGGAATTCCTTGGATCTTGAAGTGCTCTTTCGACAAAGCCAATCGCCAAAGTTCAAAAAGTTTTCGCGGACCAGGAATGAACCAAGCTTTAAAATCACTCGATAAAATTAAATCGGAATT
>JAYTHR010000054.1:0-1949 GCA_043732425.1 Bdellovibrionales bacterium | reverse complement strand
GGCCCCAGTGGGGATCCGTGATAAAGCTTAGTCCGGCGTGACGAAAATAGACGGTGGCGTGATTTATGAAGGTAAGTTCTATGTCTGAAGGCTTCAATTCTGAAGAAAACTGCGGTCGAAAAGTATTTTCAATTTTTTTAGGCCATTTTTTTGGTTTTCGGCTCGATAGCCATTTAAAAAGAGCGACAAAGTCTTTTTTAGCTTGTGGCCAGGTGTGGAAAAACTTTTCTCCATCAAAATTTTCATTTTTATTGAGTGCCATCAGAAAACCTTTTCAACTGAGGTAAGTAATAGAATACTATTTTATCTGAAAAGGGATGCGAATCCAATAAATTCCTTAATAGCTATAATTTTAATTCAAGTAGATGTGATTATTTACGATTGAGAATAAAAAGTGAACTGGATGATATTCAAAATTTTTTTACTTTGTGTTATTGCAACGCAGAGCTTAGGCCAGGAAAATAGAAGTATTAATTTGAAAACTTCGGCGTTAAGCCGCCTGGATATTGATCCTAGCAAAATAACAGTTTCGGGTGTGTCGTCAGGTGGCTTTTTTGCCGTTCAGCTTCAAGTAACCTATTCTAAATTATTTAAAGGAGTCGGCGTCGTCGCCGGAGGGATCTACTGGTGTTCTGAAGGAGTCTCCGCTGATGTTCAATCCCGCTGCATGAGTCATCCAGAGAAACTTCAAGCTGAGGTTTTTGTTCAACATGCAAGAGCCGAGGCGCTTCTTGGTGCCATCGACCCACTTCATTTTCTAGCCGACACGGCTATTTATATTTACGCGAGCCCGGAAGATTACATCGTGCATTCTGAGGCCGGTGAAATGCTGACCTATTTAGACAAATCAGTAGTTGCTCCCACGGTGGCCGAGAATCCTAATTCACTGACGCGGTTTGATCAAAGCGAATTCACCAGTAAGCAGGCTTTACTTTATCATAACGGGTTGCATGTGGCATTACATGGATGTCAAATGAGTCCCGATTTTATTCAAGATAGCTTCGTCGTGCATTCAGGCCTTAATCGGTGGGCTGAACAAAATAAATTAGTTATTTTGTACCCTCAGTCTGTCGCCACAGACAAAACAAATCCGCAAGCGTGTTGGGATTGGTACGGCTTTACGGGACCCAATTTCGCAAACAAAAATGGCCCACAAATGCAGGCCATAAAGGCGATGGTTGATCGCATCGTTGGAAATAAATAAGTTACTTAGCTAAAGGTAATTCGTACTTATCTAGTATTTTTTTAGCGGTGCCGTCTTTTTTAATTTTATTAATAGCAGCGGTAAAAACTGCCAACTGAGCCGCGTCTACCGTTTTTTTAGAAAATAAAACGAAGTATTCTTGATCTTCAAGACGCATGCGTGTTTCAATTGGCGTTTTAATTTTTTTCGCAAAATAATTGAGGACATCTTCAGATCCTAAAATCAAACCTTTCTCTCCGTAACGTCCTCCAGTTAGTTTTTTAACTTGAGTTTCGCTGTTGACCTCATCGGTAATTTGAATCGATGGAAATTCTTGCTTGTGTTGAGCTGCAATTTTTCCCGTCGTGGAATCTCTAAGAGTGCCTATGGTCCATCCGGCTAAATCACTGATTTTCGCAATTTTAGGAGTTTTCGGCGTTCCCATGTAAGAAACCGAAGATTTAACAATCGACGGTGAAGCATCGGAATAGGCTGTACGATCAGCGCGAAAGCCAAAGCTAATGGCGCCATCAAGTTCGCCAACCTCAACCATTTTCAAAACTCGACTGACCGGAAGAATTAGAAATTTGCATTTAATTTTTAAATCGCCACAGACTTGCTTCATGATCTCTGTCATCCCGCCAGTCACTTCAGTTCCTTCTTGCCAGTTGAATGGGGGAAAATCCTGTCCCGCAAATGTATATTCTTTAGAAAAGCTTCGGGTGCTCAGAAGTAAAACAGTGGTGGTGATAAAAAATTTTATTAA
>JAYTHR010000053.1:0-1955 GCA_043732425.1 Bdellovibrionales bacterium | reverse complement strand
TGGGGCTAAGGACGTTGCTCGTGACGACGAATTTAGATCGCATTGCCTATATGTCCTGTAACCCATCAATTGGTGGCTTAGCCAAGGGGCACATGGTTCGAGAAATTGATATTCTTGGCGGCCAGATGGGACTTGCGGCCGACGCTTCATGCATTCAGTTCAAAAGATTAAACGCCAGTCGCGGACCCGCAGTTCGCGGCAGTCGCGCACAATGTGATAAGCATGTTTACTCTGCGTTTCAGACGGCAGCAATTATGAATCAAGAAAACCTAACCGTTATCGGTGCTGAAGTTAAAAAACTAATTCTAAATAAAAATCAGTGCGAAGGCGTTACGTTAAGCGATGGGTCCAATTTAAAATCGAAAGCGACTATTATTACGACCGGAACCTTTATGAACGGGGTCATGCATTTTGGTTTGAAACAAATTGCTGGCGGCCGCATTGGTGATCAATCATCTGTGGGACTTTCGGATCAGCTTGCGGAGTTTGGCTTTGAAGTTAAAAGACTGAAAACGGGAACTCCGGCGCGCCTTCATAAGGATAGTATTGATTGGTCGAAAACGACGGCGCAGTACGGGGATAAGAAATTTTTTCCATTTAGTTTTAAATCAGCACGCAGTTTTCAACTGCCACAAGTCGCATGTTACTTGTCAAATACCACAGAAGAAACGCACCAAATTATTAAAGCTAATTTAGACAAATCACCTATGTTTTGCGGGATTATTGAAGGCGTTGGGCCCCGCTACTGTCCAAGCATTGAAGATAAAATCACTCGCTTTGCCGATAAAAAAACGCATCAAACTTTTCTTGAGCCCGAGGGGCTAAACTCTGACTTAATTTATCTTCAGGGTATATCGACATCACTACCCGAAGACGTTCAAGATCAGTTTTTAAAAACGATTCCTGGCCTAGAGAACGTTAAAGTGGTTCGTTACGGCTATGCCGTCGAGTACGATTATGTCGAACCGACGCAGATTTTTCACCGGCTTGAAACGCGCCCTATTTCAAATTTATTTTTAGCGGGTCAAATTAACGGGACCAGCGGTTACGAGGAGGCGGCGGCGCAGGGATTTATCGCGGGTGTAAACGCGGCTCAAAAAATATTGAATAAAGAAGAATTTATTCTCGGCAGGTCAGAAGCCTATGCGGGAGTTCTTATCGATGACCTTGTCACAAAGGGGACGCGTGAGCCTTACCGCATGTTTACTTCGCGCGCGGAGCACCGCTTAGTCCTTCGAGAAGACAATTCTATTGACCGCTTAAGTGATATTTCAAAACGTTTGGGGATTGTTTCAGAAAAAGAATTAGAACGTCTTTATTTCTTAAAGGAACAACGAAGTGTTTTAAAAGAAAATTTAGCCACGCAAAGCATTTATCCTAAACCCGAGGTTAACGAAAAAATTATTTCTCTAGGCAGCACGGCCCTACTAAAACCGGCTACTTTCGAAGAGTTTCTGCGTCGACCTGAAATTAATTTTGATATCCTGGCGCAGTTAGGCTTTCAATTCGTTGAAGATCTTGAAGTCACCGAGGCCGTAGAGATTGACGTTAAATATTCTGGCTACATCAAAAAGCAAAATGAAATTATTCTTAAAACCAAACAACTTGAAGAGCTTATTATTCCGTTTGATCTTGAATTTCGAAATGTAAAAGGCCTTTCGGGCGAAGAGATCGACAAGCTTTGTCGGATCAGACCTAGAACTTTAGGTCAGGCTCAGCGGATTAGTGGCGTTAATCCTTCTGCTTTGCAATGTCTGATGATATATTTGAAGGGTCATAAGACAGTGAGAGGCGACACGAGTGGACAACCCCGTATCAGCAGAAATTCAAATTCACTGGAGAATTAAAGCCTGGTTTCCGGATCTGGACTTTAAAATTCATATTTTGCTTCGAAATTATTTTAACGAGCTGATAAAGCAAAATAAAACTGTGAATTTAATTGCCTCAAAAACTTT
>JAYTHR010000052.1:0-1959 GCA_043732425.1 Bdellovibrionales bacterium | reverse complement strand
TAGTTTACGTAGGGAATGCAGCAGCCGATTTAACTCCTGAGCAAAAAACCGCTGTCAAAGGAAACGTGGCTTTGATCGATCGTGGACAAGTCGCTTTCAACGATAAAATTAAGCGTTCTGTTGATGGTGGTGCTATCGGAGTCGTTGTAGTTAATAATCAACCCGGTGCCGCTTTCTCGATGGGAACGAAAGATGACTTCACAATCCCCGCGATAATGATCACTCAAGACGTTGGTAATAAAATTAAAGAAGCAATGAAAACGATGGATGCAGTCATCCAATTTCAATCCGCTGAAAAGATTGAAAAGCCGGAACTTATTGATACCCTGACTTCATTTACGTCGAAGGGTCCAAGATCGTTTGATGGTCTGATTAAACCTGAAATTTCTGCTCCAGGAAGTAATGTCATTTCGGTGAAGATGGGCTCAGGAAATGATGTCGTGCAGTTTTCAGGAACTTCGATGGCGGCTCCGCACATGACGGGTGTTGTGGCTTTAGTTAAGCAAGCCCAGTCCGACTTGTCGTCTGAAGAAATAAAAAATATTCTGATGGGAACTGCAAAGACGATTTCTGAAAAAGGCGAACGTTACTCGGTCACTTTGCAAGGATCGGGACGCGTGCAGGCCGATAAGGCTGCGCTGTCTCAGGTTGTTGCTGCTGAACCTTCTTTTTCACTTGGTGAAACGGCAATAGAAATTAAAAAATCAGTTCGAAAATCAATTCACCTAAAAAATCTTTCGGGGAACGATCTCAATTTATCGGTGACGTTTGAAGGAAATAATTTTATCTCGATGGCTTCAAGCGCGGTTTCTTTGAAAGCGAAAACAACTTTAGAAATTCCGATTGTATTAACTTTGGATGCTACCAAGATGAAAGAGGAATCCATTCGTGAAATGGACGGGTGGATTAAATTTTCAAATGGCACCGAAGAAGTTTACCGGTTACCGGTGTTAGCGATTGCCCATCGATTGGCCGCAGTTCAAGCCACGCAATTAGTTGTTCAGGCCACTTCGGCTCGTGATGCTGCTAGTGCGGCAGCAACACTAGAGTTAAGTAACGCCAACGGTAATGCGGGCCAGGTTTTATTGTTTAATTCTTTAGGTGACGGCGAAAGAAAACCATTTGCTGAAAATTACATGAGCGCGGAATGTAATTTACAAACGGCAGGTTACCGTATTATTACCAAGAAAAATGACAAGGGTGAAGACGAAGATATCTTACAAGTCGCCGTTAAAACCTTTAAACCCGTAACGACTTGGAATACGTGTGACATCAGCTTACTGATCGATTCGAATAATGATGGCGTTCCCGAGCAAGAGCTTTTAGGCGCTAATTTAAAAACAATACCGGGACAGAAAAACCCGTTATTTGCTTCCACATTAATGGACGCCGCAAAAGCACGAGCATTGCGAAAAGAATTCGAAGCGAAAGTGGAACTGGCAAAAAACGACTCTAAAAAGTTACAGTCATTAAAAGATGAAGAAAAGTATGATGACTCATTTATTGATCAACGTCCTCTGACTTTATTTAATAATTCAACCGTAGCTATTGTTGAAGCAGCCGTTAGTCATTTAGCAAAGACGGCGGCCGGTAACTTAACCTTTAAACTGCTTGTGACTCACAATGATAACAGCTCGGTCAAAATGGATGATTTTTTAAGTGGTGGTGTACCACTTTCAATTTCATTAAACAAAGCCGATCAATCATTCGTTGGGTTGCCTGAATTGATTTCAATGAGTGGTCTAGAAGTTAAGAAAGTAGAATTAACGAAAGGATCAGGTTCCGAGTCTTTGCTTGTTTTAATGCCGCAGAATAAGTTTTCTTTTTCAAATTTAGCAGTTGATTCTCAAGAGCAAATTTTAAATCCCAGTTTTAAGTAGTAACTTCAGATCAAGGCTTTAATTAGCCTTGATCTGCCTTGTTTTATGTTCAACCATAGTGGTGCATGTTAATTAAAAA
>JAYTHR010000051.1:0-1961 GCA_043732425.1 Bdellovibrionales bacterium | reverse complement strand
CGAGGTATAACTATGAAAAAACAGGTTTATTTTTCCACGCTTTCTCCGTTACTAGTTGCTGCGGTTTTAACGACTTGCTTTTCAACAGCTTCTGTTTTTGCTGCCGATAGGTTACCAAAAGTACCTGCCAGTCCAGTAGCTCAAGCGCCGAATGCTATGGAATCTAAAATCATGTCTGCGGTTTTGACTCAGTTTTTTAATTCCTTAAGACGGGTGAGCCTAGATTTTCAATTAAATTCACTTGTGATCGATTCGCAAGCTGGTACAACACGTGATGTTGTGGCCCTGGCTCAGGCTTATTTTGATAAAAACATCAGCGTCAATTTATTTGAGACCTCTTCGACCTTAGTTAGAAATACCGAAACTATTATTCCGCGCGTGATGATCGATGCAAAAGATTTGTTTGCTAAAGGTTCTTACCGTGAATTCCCAACAAGTTCAGGTCCGGTTGTCGAAGGTCGCCTTGAGTTTGCTAATTTTAAAACGGGTAAGACACGATTTGTAAATATCAGCGCTGGAAATGACATTATCCCAAATATTTTCTCGATCACTTTACGCAGTGCCAGTTTAAATATTAAAGATGGCCAAATTAAAGGAAACTGTGATTCTGAAAAGAAAATCACGGATATCCAAACAGGGCTTACGAAGTCCGTCAAAATGATTTGTGAAGTCTCCGGCACTTTCAAAGATTCAGAGTATTCATTAAAAGTTAAATACGTTGATGCAGACAAGAATGGAAAATAGAATCAGCCGTTTTACTTTAGCTTTGATCAGTGTTGCAACTCTTGGGTTGTCGCAGGTAGCTTATGCGGGTGCGATTGAGACCGAGCCGCAAGATATTCCTTACCCAAAAATGGTTTGGAAGCAGCAGGGTTTCGAATATTGGGCTTATTTTCTAGCAAAAAAAATCGTCGTGGATATAGATGACACACTTACGAAAATTGATTTACGAACAGCTGTTTGTGGCTTTCAAGCAAAAAACCAAGATTTTCAATACTATCACCAACTCGGGGAATGTTTTTTCCATTCGTATTTGCAACATAGGGACGAACCCGGTGAAAAAATTGTGGTTTACAGCTGGCTTCAAGATCTTTCGGGTAGAAATATTTGTGCGACGCCATTGAAGATTATTTGGAATCGTCCAGACCAGTCAGCATGGACCACAGTCAGACAGTATCTACAAATGAAATTTGAAAATACCTTTTTAGATTCAGCCCAGCCTTTGACTACGCACTTCATTGCCGGTTCATTTTCGCTTTACTTTCCAAGCAACGAACTTTTTCAAAAAATTTTAAATGATTCTGTGATAGGTCAAAAATTGGGGCCCTTTACAAAGGTAACTAATCTTTTACAGGCCACTCATTTCAGTTTAGAAAATACGGGTCGTCGGTCAGAAAAAAACTATTTCGTCTACCAAGGGCAGTTGAATCTACAACTTCGAACTCAGGATATCATTAACATTGATATAGATACGGATATCAATGTGGCTAAAAAAACGCGCCCTTTCTACATTCATGGCAGCTCAAGCTTGGACATTCCCAGTGACGTAACCAGTGACGTAACCAGTGTTGCACCCGTTGAAACAGCTGCAAGGAAACCTTAATGAAAAGACAAACTTCACTAAAAATCATACTGTGTTTCGTATCATTTAATTTTTTATCCCTGGGCTCAGCATTGGCGCTGGGCAAGCACTGTTTGATTAAACCTGATCAAATAGGTATGGTCGCTCAAAGAATTTTCAGAGCCAACCAAGCAGCTGGTGAGTACTTTCCTGAAGAATCTATCGTTCAAAACCGTGCCGAGTCGCAAGTTAGTTTTAAAAACGGAAATTTCACAACCCAACGCGATGTTAATTTTGAAGGTTTTTATCGTCCTTCAGAATCCACATGGTTTTCTATTTTACCCATTCCCATTTTTGTAGCCCAGTTAGACCGCGACAGAAATGTAGTTTACATCTGCGC
>JAYTHR010000050.1:0-19293 GCA_043732425.1 Bdellovibrionales bacterium | reverse complement strand
AAACGCATTCATTAATCCTGCAGATTATGCGAGCGGTGGTGGAACGTTAAATATTACCCATCAGGCAGCAAGTTATAAAGCAATATCGAACGCTTTCTTAAAGTCTAGGTGGCCGTGGCTTTACGGAATTTATTTTTGGGACATCTCGGTTGATCCAGATCTCAAGGGCCCTGCAGACAAAGGTTTCAGCCCCTTAGGAAAGAAAGAAACATTGACCGTCATACAAGAAGACTACGTCCGCTTTTTAAAACCCTAGCTTAATAAGATATCAATTATTTTTTCAGAAGCATGACCATCACCATACGGACTTCGACGCCCAGCCATTTTTGCATATTCGGCTTTG
Organism: Bdellovibrionales bacterium; assembly: GCA_043732425.1. Lineage (GTDB taxonomy): Bacteria > Bdellovibrionota > Bdellovibrionia > Bdellovibrionales > Bdellovibrionaceae > Pseudobdellovibrio. Next base: position 18,950 of record JAYTHR010000050.1, on the reverse strand, counting down.
TTCGAATACAAATTTAGAACCTCCGCAATCAGCTTTTCCTTCGATGTCCCAATCAGTTTTGCAGACCCGCAATCAATAGATTCAGGTCTTTCCGTATTTTTTCGACAAACCAAAATTGGCTTCCCTAAAAAAGGAGCCTCTTCTTGAACTCCACCGGAATCTGTGACTATAAGGTCGGCCTCATTCATGACCGACACAAAATCAAAATAATTCATTGGTTCTAAAACAATCATATTGTCCAGTTTTTCTTTAAATACTTCATCGAATGCTTTTTTTACATTCGGATTTTGATGCAGAGGCCAGACAACTTTAATATTATGGTTTTCCCGACAGAGTTTTTTAATCCCTCCCATCATATTTTCTAATTCGGGCCCAAAATTTTCGCGCCGGTGAAGTGTAACTAAAACTAAAAATTCAGTAGGATTTTTAAATTTATTTTCTTTAGTTATTTTTTCTGAAACCAAGCGAAGGGCGTCAATTCCTGTGTTGCCTACTTCGAAAATAGAATCCTTTGGAACATTTTCTTTGATAAGATTCTGCACGGAATTATTAGTTGGCGCAAAGTGCCACCGAGCCGCCAGACTAATCATCCGGCGATTGAATTCCTCAGGCCACGGTGATTTTAAGTTATTTGTTCTTAAACCAGCTTCAATGTGAACAACTGAGATAGAGCTTTGAAAACCCATCAGCGCCGTGACTGCGGCGGTGGTCGTATCGCCCTGAACAATGATGTGGTCGATTTGCTTCTCAGCTAGAACGGGCTGCAATTTTGTAAAAATTTCGGCAGATATTTGGTTTAAAGACTGCCCAGGCCTCATTATTTGTAAACTGTAATTTATGTTAATGTTAAAGAACTTCAATATCGGCGTAGCCATTTCTTGATGTTGCCCAGTAAAGCACGTTAACACGGGTAAAGCTCGCTTTTCTGCTTCTAGAATCAAGGGAGCCATTTTAATGCATTCCGGACGAGTCCCAAAAACAAAAAGTAAACACGGTCGCTTTATCATCTCAGATCTCCAATGGACAAATTACATGCTTCTACTGTAACCGTCTAAAAGTTAGTCGGCAATTAGTTACAAGAAAACTATACTTTTTCAACTCCCGTTGACATTGGCCGCGTGCAGAAATACCTTTCGCTTTCGCCCGGGGAACAAATGATTCTATTATTTTTTGCGCTTACTATTTTGATCAGCGGGTGTGTCACCATCTTTTGTATCGATGATTTATTTATCGACTTTATAGCTCTCTTTAAAAATCTTAAGCCAATTAAAATATCAAAGAAGGATCTTCAAGGCCTTCACGGTCTTTCGCAAAAAAAAATTGCTATTATGATTGCGAATTGGCACGAAGAAGAAATTCTTGAGCGCATGATCGCAGGCAACGCTCAAAGCATCGACTATACCAATTATGAATTTTTTTTAGGGGTTTATCCTAACGACCAAGCAACGCTTGAAGTGGCATTAAAAATCAAACAGTCTTATCAAAACGTTAATGTCATCATTAATTCTGAAGACGGCCCGACATCCAAAGGCCAGATGCTAAACCAGATCGTGAATTTCATCCGGCAGAAGGAAATCGAAACCCGCGCTATTTATGACGTTTTGATGCTTCATGATTCTGAAGACATTATCCATCCCTTGTCGCTGAAGCTGATCAATTCGAAAATGATTGAAAATGATTTTGTCCAAATTCCTGTTTTCAGTTTACCAACTTCGGTATTTGAACTAACCCGTTGCACGTACATTGACGAATTTACCGAAAGCCATACAAAAGATATGCTTGTACGCAGTTATTTTAAAGCCGGTGTTCCATCGGCGGGTGTTGGTACTGCAATGTCACGACTTTTTGTGGCTGAAATGCTTTCGCTTCAAAATAATCAACTGATGAAAGAAGACACCCTAACCGAGGATTATCATCTGGGAATCATGGCGCACCGCTTGGGGTATCGAAGTGAATTTGTAAGTTATTATACACACATTAATAACCAGATTGATCATATCGCGACCCGCGAATACTTTCCTTCTAGAATAGAAACTTCCGTGCGGCAAAAAACGCGTTGGACCTTGGGGATAAGCCTGCAAGGTTATGACAATTTAAAATGGGGTAAAACTCTTTCTGAAAACTATTTTTTGTGGCGTGACCGACGCGGGTTAATTAATTCACCGCTTCTGATTGTGAATTACTTTTTATTCGTGTGTCTTGTTTCTTTTTACTTTGTAAATAAAACTTGGCCAAATTTTGTACTTCAGTCTGATTCTATTCAAGCGCTATTTGTTTTTAATTTTTTCTGCATGTGTACAAAAATTATTCAGCGCTTGCGATTAGTGGGTGCTTTGAATGGCTATCGGTTCACTTTGTTAATTCCGGTTCGATGGCTGCTTGCGAATTATATTAACTCGATGGCTTCCATTCATGCTTTTAGAACTTACCGAAGTTCGCAAAGAAAAGGAATTAAACCTAAATGGGTGAAGACAGTGCATGAATTGCCGATCGGGTTCGGTTTAGCGCCGACCAGGCAAGCCCCTCAGCTTCAAGAAGTTGTATCTTAAAATGTTATTATATAAGCGAATGTTTTTTAAAAAAGGAATCATAGTATGAAATTAAAATTAGTTCTAGTAACCGTACTTTTAACTTTGGCTCAGTTTGCAGCCGCCTCTATTAACTTAGAGCCACCGGAGGCCTTATTAAAAAAAGCAGCTATCGACAGGCAACAGCTTCGCGACGCGGTTTTTGCGATCGAGCTGCAGTTACCCGAAATGAGAAGTCAGACTGTATTTGAATCTTACTTTTTCATTTTAGATGAACTTAAAGTCGATTCGGACAAGCTTGGATTAGACGATTTATTTCCGGATGCGGTAAAAGGATTAGCCACCAAAATGGCTGCTTTTGGCGTTAAGTGGATTGATTTAAATTCCATAGATCAAAAAAAGTTGGGTTACTATTTGAAGTGGATGGATGTCGAAGCTGTTTCAGATCTACTTGCATACGCTAATTATTTTTCTAAAAAATATACGGCAGTTGACCAGTTAAAAGTTTTAGCGACGAATATTGATTTTATTATTGAACAAACCCAAGTACTCATCAAAGATCGGTTTGACCTTGCTGTTGGTTTCCGTGAACTTTCGTCATCTATTGCCGTTAAATTCTTACTGGACCCAAACCAAACGCTTGAAGAAAAAAAGTTTTGGGCTAACAAAATATATACGAGCCAAGCATTAAGTTTTTATACGGACCAAATTCAAAAAGACATTTATCAGCTTAATGAGTCAAACAAAAATCAAATTCATGAGACCTTAATCGCAATTAATTTATGTTTTCAAATATCTGCACGCCTAATTGATTCCCCAACATCATTCACTTACGAGCGCATCAGTGAATTAGTTTTAGAAGTCATCAAGCGAAGTTTTGAATTACAAGAGCTTTTATCTTCACTTGAGATAACAAACTTAATTCAGCCGCTGGGCCCCAAGCAGATGCAGTCTTTGTCTTCGTATTTGATATCTGCACCAGACGCGATTATCTATAAAAACTCAGAAAATCTAATTACTATCGGCCACACTTTATTGAATTCGCTAAAAGCAGCTAACTTAATAACTGAGGCGACAAGTCTAAATACTTTTTTAGAGAAAATTTCTGCGGCCATTTTGGTAAATCAGTTAGAGGCGGAAGGAACCTATCAGCTAGCAGATAAGGATGGAAATAAATGGAAATTTACAATCCTGAGTCATCGACCATTTGAGCTGATAGCCGCCTTTGCAAATGACAGCTGGTCTATTACTAAAAGTTTTTATAGCGTAAAATATTCGGCAGAGACGAATACTTTCGTTGCAAAAGAATCAGTTAATGAATTTGACAATAGCACGAGTCATTCTGTCGCTATTTTTTCAATCGGCAAGGATCACAGCATCACCTTCAGTGATCTTTACGGATCGGAAGCAACAAAGTCATTAGTCGGAAAATTAGTGGAGCCATTGGCGCCTTTAGAATTTTCCCAGAATTTAAATCCTGCTCAAGTTAAAACGTATCAGGGTGAGGTCACGTTCAATTCGTCACAAAAGGCAGTGAAGGTCGAACTTACCGTTCAGTCTGACGGTTTAAACACAACGGCGCGCCTAACAGATCAGTACGGCCTAATCTACGAATTCACATCAGGCTATATCAACGATAAAAATCAAATTAGTTTGACTACCGGGCGGCTGGTGACAACGTGGGCTCAATTGCGCGGAACTTTGAAAAATGAAGAAATCAGTGCAGAAATTATTGTGGGTGGACGCGGTTTAATAGCTAAAAAATTAATCCTTAAAAATAAAGGGTCAATTCCACAAAAATGATTTTATTGAAACGTCTGTTTAATTTAAACCAGTCAAAGACTAGAATTTCAATTCTAGTCTTTGCTTTAATAAGCAGTTTTTCTAATTTAACGAATGCTTATTTTTATCAGATTAATTCTGAGGCTTTAAACAGTCCTAAGACAAATACGGTGCAAGGCGATCTTAAGTTGCTTCTGGGCGTTGAAAGCCAAGTTCCAGCACCGACACGAGAATTTTTTAACAGGTCTAGAGCTGCTGTTGGTTTATACTCGTTTTACCAATCTGCGGATGACCCAACCTACTATTTGCGGAACGGCCTAGTTGCTCAGCTACGGACTAATTTATATTTAAATAATGTTTTCTTGCAGTATGAACATCATGAATTTCAATTTAAAACTTCAATTTCTGAATCGAGAAATATTACGAGCTACATTTGGAATTCTGAAAACCGGATTGGCTTAATTTTTTCTAAATTTTTTTCGATCAGTTCTTTCTTAGATTCTGACACTTATTTTGAATCATTCTTTATTCCCGAGGTCAGCAAAACTGATCTTTTATCAGTACTTCGCTCAAGTTTAATATACAAAATTTCAGAAAATTCTTCCGTGAATCCGCTCGCGGAAGTTTACCTCAAACAATCGCCCTTCTTGTTTGGCGGGGACATTCGTGAATTAAGAATTGGAGCACAATGGCGCCCTTGTGCTGCAGTTTCTTTAAAACTGATGGCTAATGTTTTGCCACCGTCTTTAGTCAGCAACACTGGACTTTTATTTCAACTGAATATCTTTCAAGAAGGCCAATTATGAAAATTATTTTTTCCCTGATGATGTTTACTACAATCTTTATTAGCACGAATCAGTCCAAAGCAAGCCTCACTGTAGCCAGCCAGGGTTGTGTCCATGTTTACTACGACCAAGGGCCCTCGGATTATTGGATTGGACGCACTTACGCCGTTTTTATGCAAAATTTGCTAGGGCACTTCCCCGAAGTGCAGCAGATTATTTCGCCTATCGAAGCCTATAAAAAAGGTGATATTGAACAGTGCCGCGCCACAATTTACATCTCATCTTTTTTTGATAGTAAAATTCCGGCAGATTTTTACACGGATTATGCAACAACAACTAAAAATGTGGCTTGGCTTGGTTATAACATTTGGAAGCTGGAACAGTTTTCTGAAATATTTGGATTTAATTATCAAAGCCTCACAAAACTAAACACGGAAAATTTAGATTTTGAACTTAAGCCAACATTTTTTAAATGGATCGATTACAAAGGTGAAAGATTTTTCAAGTATGGCGATTGGAGTAAGCTCGAGCCAACTAAATTTTTATGTCCCTTCGAAATGACATTCTTGATCCCTAAAGACAGCGTTTCAATGCCCCGGGCAACTGTTTTAGCGACAGCGACGCATAATTTTTCAAATGAGACTTTGCCTTATATTTTAAGAAACAAAAATCATTTTTACGTTGCTGATGTTCCATTCAGTTATATGCATGAAGCCGATCGCTACCTTGTTTTTTCAGATTTGCTTTTTGATATTTTGAATTTACCACCTAGAAACAGCAAGCGGATGGCTTTGATTCGAATTGAAGATGTTCATCCCCTTGTTCCCGTAGACCTGCTTTATCTGTTTACAAAAACACTGACTGAGGAACACGTTCCCATTAATGTGTCGATTATTCCCTTTTTCTTTGACCCCCTCCATCTTTACGACCGCAAAAGTAACCAAGAATTCGTGACGGCTTCCCAGGTACCCCAGTTCATGCAATGGATAAACGACGTTAAAAAATTAAATGCGCGTTTCATCTGGCATGGAGTGACCCACCAGTATGGCCGACAAAGAAATCCGCATGATGGCACAAGTGGATCAGATTTTGAATTTTGGGACGCCAACGCGAATACTCCAGTACCTAAAGATGGAGTTCCTTGGGCGCTAAACCGGCTCTACGATGGATTTTATGAATTAGATAAGATTGGCATTCATCCCAAAATTTGGCTGACGCCGCATTATCAAGCTTCAACTTTAGATAACTATATTTTTTCTCGCGTGTTTCCTTGGAATATCGGCCGCGTGATCTATTTCAATTTTGAATTTTTGAAAAGCCCAGTACCTCATGACGAAAAGTACTGGTTAACGGATACAAACATAGACAAGCAAAAAAAACGGATCGCTGATCTTTCCCAAGTTGAAATTCAGTTGACGGCCGCAAAATGGAATGGACAAATTTTCCCTTACGAAATCTACGGAGATATTCACGGGCAAAGAATTCTGCCCGAGAATTTGGGCAATTCACAACCTTTTGAAAACAGCCACGTCATTAAGACCAGATCTGTTGAGGATATTGTTCGTGATGCTAAAAGAAACTTGGTTATTCGAGATGCTTGGGCTTCATTCTTTTATCACCCCTTTCTATTCGGAAATTATAACTCGGGTGGCCGCGGAGCTTTCATCGGGGACCCTAGTGAACTGGTGTTTGTTTTGAAAGAGCTGAAAAAAATGGGTTATGAATTTATTGATGTTGAAGATTTTGCAACGAAAAATCAAAATCTTATGCGCCCAGAACCCATTTATGTTAAGTTTGCAATAACCCCGTAGGACCTATTTCTAATATGAAATAAAAAGGAAGTTTCCATGAAGACCATTTTCACGCAAATCAGTTTAGCACTTACAGCCCTAACGATGCTTCTGACAGCTTCAGCGAGTGCGGAAGAGTTTGCAACCATTCGAGGCTTTAATTTGATCGAGAATGCTCCGTATGTTGTCTTTGATGCCAGCGATACAGAAAAAACTCCGGCCCAGTTAGCGGTCGATAAGGCGAAGCGACTGGGTGCAAATCACGTTATTTTAAACTTAAAAGCCACAATGAAGGGTCCAAGATCCAGCGAGATCATTCCGGTCACGCCGCCGGCAGAACGCAGCAACGAAAAAATGCGAATCGCCAAACTAGTGAAGTATATTCGTTCTTTAGGAATGACGGCAGGATTTCGGCCGATATTTTTTGTGACGGGTCCTAACGGGGAATTTCCTTACCGCGAAGTTTTTCCGGATGGAACATCGAAAATCTGGTGGCACGGAAATATTCAGCCCGATGATCCGAACCGATGGTTTGAATCTTTTAAAATTTACTTAGATTCTTATCTGACGTTAGGTCAAATTTTAAAAATCGATGAATTTACAATTGGCGCTGAACTTTATTCGATGACCGTTGGAATTGAAGATCAATGGCAAGCCTATCCCTATGGTTTTCCGGGCCGTTGGGTACAGCTAGCTAAATATGTTCGTTCAAAAATTCCGGGGACGCGTCTGATGTACGACATTAACTTTACTGATGATCGCGTCACAACCGATGGCATCGGCACAACGGGCGGAGAATTGGAGCGCTGGAGATATCGACTCGTTGATCTCGCGAATCGCACAAGTCCTTCAGATCACGCGGCCTGGAAAGATCTTTCCGATTTTTGGAATGAGTTGGATGCGATCGGGATCGATGTCTACCGGTCATTAGCAAGTCCCAACCAAGTTCTTCCAAAAACCTATCCGGAACTTGTCGACGTTTTAAAACAAAGAACGGATTCGTTTGCGACTCAGATGGATAATACTTTCGGACAAATTTCGCTGGTCTTAGGAAACAATAAGCCCGTCATATTTAAGGAGTTAGGATTTCGATCAGTTGATCTAGGTTTTATTGATCCCTTTTCCTATGCCGGGACGGGGACCCCGAATGTGACCCATCAGGCCGCCGCGCTGCAAGCTTATTTTGAGTCTTTTTGGACGACCGGATGGCCGTGGTTTAAAGGTTTCAACTTCTGGGAAATCTCTTTGGATGGAACCAAAGAAGGTCCCCAAGATAATGGCTTTTCGCCCGTTGGCAAGAAGCAGTCTGAGGACGTCATTTTAAAATTTTTTAAATAAGTAAAGGAGAGTTTTATTAAAAAAACAACTTTTCTGATCACTGCGGTCGCTATGTTGCTTTGCTTGCGCGGATTTTGTGAAACGCCCGCAACTTACGAACTAAAAACAAAAGCGGCCGCATCTGTTAATCAAACATTTTCTGATATTATCGTGCTACCTGATGTGCATCCTGTTACAGACTTTATGCTACGGTTTGATTTTAAAGTCGTGAAGCAAAATAGAATCAAAAAGCCGAAGTCGTGGGAAACATTTTGGCTATTTTGGTCTTTCAGAAAAGAAGATGGCGATAATAAAAAAACCAATTACCTTGCATTTAAAACGAACGGATTAGAGCTTGGAAAATCCTTTGCCGTGACGGATCAGGTCTTCTTATGGACTTCCGAAGCCGTTAAATTTGAAATTGGAAAATGGTATCATGTCGAAATGGCGCTGGCTAAGAAACAGCTCAGCTTAAAAGTAAATGATTTAGCTATTACGGTTGTATCTGACGTTCTTGAGAAAACCTTTCAAACACCCGGGCAAATTGCATTTTACACCGAAGATGCTGACGTCAGTTTAAAAAATTATTCCTTCGAAATCAAAAAGTAAGCGATCAATTTTTTGAACCCAAGCCCATTCTGTAAATGAGACATATTCATCACAGGCAGTTCAATAATTTCTGTTATCTAACAAAATTATTTTTTAGCTAAAAATCGTATCGTGCTTAATCAAAATCTCGACCTTAGGCGTGTTTTTTTGCGAAAATTTGAATTATCACCTAGGTCTAACTAAACTGATCGGGTAGCTAATTCAGTTAGTTTCGAACTTTTTCAGGAAGAGAGAGGTCAATATGATCGCGAAGCAATTCATACTACTTTATGTTGTTTGTGTTATTACCTTATTCGTAGTTAATGCTTTTATGGGCTAGTTTTTCAAAACGTAAATGTCGCTGTAATTACGTCCTTTTTCTTCACTATCCATTCCGTAGCCAACAACATACCGATCGTCGATCGTCTTTCCGATATAATCAGGTCGAATTGGCAGTTCACGACGTGCGGGCTTATCCAAAAGCGTGACGATCTTTAATGAATTCGGATTCGAAGAAAGCAGTCTGTTTTTTAAAAAACTAAGGGTGCGTCCCGTATCGATGATCTCTTCAACGACGATCACGTCTTTGCCCGTGATATTCATTGAAATGTCTTTCGTCATGCGGATCGCTCCACCTTTTTCGGTAGCTTGAACATAAACAAAATCTACCTGCTGAGGTAAATTTATTTTTCTCATTAAGTCAGCGGTCATGTGAACAGAACCGCGCAAAGGGCAAATAAATATAATTTCGCGGCCTTCGTAATCAGCTTCAATTTGCGCAGCTAGCTTCGTTATTAATTTAGCGATTTCTTCTTGAGATAAGAACTTCAACATTTCATCTTTAATTTGTGCCATTTTGTTTAGGTCTCTTTCTTTTTGTTTTACTTATAAAATTAATTTTAAGTGGTTAAAATAGTAACGCCAGCGGCTTGGGCCATTTTCAAATAGCGTAACGCTTCGGGATTCTTAGGGTCGTACCGCAGAACATTTTCCCATTGATCAACAGCTTCGGCAATATGATGAAAATTATAAAGAATTAAGCCTAGCTTTAAACGCGGAGCCACTAATCGGGGCTCGGCCTGTAACAAAGTCTTCAGCCCTTTAACAGCATTATCTTTTTGACCCGATTGCACGTGTGTTTCTGCAATGCGAACCGCGAAATCAGCTTTTTTAGAAGATAGGCTTAGTGCTTTTGAATATTGCTCGATCGCTTCGGCATAATGTTTATGTTGAAGATACAAATCTGCAAGTTCCGCGTGCTTCGAAGCAAACTTTTCATTTAAATTTTGATCTGGTTGCTGCTTTTTTGCATCAAGTAAAGCTTTAGCTTCTTCAAATACTTTTTTAGCTTCATCGTAACGGCCAATATCATTCAGTATAATAGATAAACCTACTGCGGCGTCCGTATAAGTCGGATCAATTTCTAAAGCTTTTTTAAAGGTCTTTATCGCTTTATTAAATTTGCCCTGGTCATAATAAATTGTTGCTAACATCTGAAAAACTTCGGGATTCTTAGAGTGAAATAGCGTGGGCTGATTCAGAAGAGGCTCTGCCGATTTGTAGTCGCCTTCAATAAAGGCTTCGCGAGCTTCATCAATCAATTGATAAGAAAAAGGTTTCATCTAAAGACCCTCAGATTTAATGAGACTGGCCTCATTGGACTTGGAATATTGCGATAAAAGTTCCTGGGCATATTTTTTTTGTTTCGCGGTCTGACTTAATTTATAAGCCGCACGGGTTGCGCCTAACAATGCTTTCGGATCAAAACCATAGCCTGAATATTTACGAAGTATGTTTTCGTAGCGAAGCAACGAGGATTCAAATTTTTCTTGCTTCAAATAAAAATCAGCGACGTAAAGTTCTTTTTCGGCAAGCATGATGAAAGACTTATCACGCTTTTCTTTTGCTTCAATCGTGTATTCTGAGGCGGGATAATTTTTGATTAGCTCGTTAAAATGATAAATGGCATCGTTCGCCAAAGTTAAATCACGATCTGTTGAATCTGGAAGCTGCTGAAAAAAGCTCATCGCAATTCTAAAGACGACATAATCACTGCGCGGATGTTTCGGATGCAGATCCCGAAAATTTTGGTAAGCAATTTGCGATTCTGAAAATGATTCTCTTTTATAGTGTAAATCGGCAATCGCCAGTTCGGCTTGCACCGCGAAAGAACTGTACGGAAATTTGTTTTTAACTTCAGAGTATTTTTGCAAAGCCACATCATAGCGTTCGGCGTCGTCAAATTCTTTAGCAAGACTAAATAGGCCATCGGGCGTCGTTGCATTTTTCTCGTCGCTAGCACAGCCAAGAAAAAGACTAAAAACAATAAAAAATAATAGTGATTTCAAGCTCTTAGTCATCATGGTTTTTAACCTCACGCCATCAAACCTGATCCTGGGAATGATGTCAAAAATTTTCCCTCAAAATGCCTAAACGATAAGCTTAATTAGGGCCAAAAAGGGTAGGACAAAATCTCGAGATTTTTTTTATCAACCCATCCCGAAAAAGCCCCAGGATATCGAACTTGCGCGTACTGCGAATCGATTTTTAAAACATCGACTTCGAGTCCCGCAGAGGCCTGATAAATCGAAGCCTTATTTCCACCGCTAGCTGTTTGTACCGAAGTATTATCTGTGGCAACGACAGCTTTAATAATCGTCATATCTGTCCACTTGATGCCAGCTAAAAAAAGAAAAAGTCCTGCGAACGAAACGACAAAGCCTAAACTTATAAATTTTCCAATAGACTGCTTTTTTTGCGTTGATTCAGATTCGCTTTCCAGGCGATTTTGCTTCGCTTTAAACGAAAGCTTAAGTCCTAAATACAAAGTTAAAAGAAGAAACACGAGAAAACCGATCAGCAAAATATCGAAAGAGACATTTTTAAGTCCTACTTTTTGAATGGATTCGACAGTGGATATCTGATGAGGAACTTGTGGGGGTTGATATTTTTTGATAACCTGCTCTAAAAGATTTTGTGCAATTGAGTTATTTGGATTTAAAACAACTGCTTTTTTTGACCAGATGTAAGCGTTTAATAAATCAGATTTTCCGTAAGCAGAAGCCGCCATATTATGATAAACGACAGAGGCTTGCTCATTGGTAATTGCATTATGACCTTGGTCGAGTAGTATTTTATACTTACTAATGGCGTCATCCCACTTTTTCTCCTGTTGGGGAGTTAAACCTTGTTGGAAAAGTTGTGGAAACTGCTGTTGAAAAGTCATCGAGTCTTGCGGCATAGAGCCAAAGTCTACAAAGAGTGGGCTCTAATTGTCATGAGCTACTGCACCAAGTAAACTGGACGCTATAAAACCAGATGGATTGAGTTCACGAAAGGCCCGTTATGTTATCAGTTATTAAAAATTTTTTGAACCAAGTTAAAAATTCAGATGAAACTTTGGTCGGTCGACAGATTCAGTCAGATCCAGCGATTGAAGGTTTAGTTTCCGATTTAATCGATGAGGTTAGCGTTCATAACGATGCGATTTCAGAAGTCCGACCGGCGCAGCCCCATTTGGTAGAGCAGTTTAAGGCGAAGATGGATGCGATTGCGAAGTATCGCGGTCGTCCACTGTATCATCCTTACATCGGAACCGGTGCGGGCCGTGGCGTTTTTGTTGAGCTTGAAGACGGCAGCGTCAAACTCGATTTGATCAACGGAATTGGAATTCATATCATGGGGCACAGTCATCCGCGCGTGATGAAGGCCGCAGTTCGTGGTTCTTTATCGGATATTATCATGCAAGGAAATCTTCAACCGAATAATGAATACTTAACGCTTTCAGAAAAACTGGTAAACATAGCTTCTCGAAAAAGCCGCATGAAACACGTCTGGTTTTCAACGTGCGGAACGATGGCTAACGAAAACGCGCTTAAGCTGGCGCGACAAAAAAATTCACCGGCACGATTTACTTTTGCGATGAAAAATGCGTTTGCAGGGCGCTCGACGATGATGGCGGAAGTGACTGATAATCCCGCTTACAAAGTCGGATTACCCGAATACAACGAAGTTTTACGCATTCCGAACTATGATAAAAAAGATCCGCAGACGATTGAAAAAGCATTACGGGCCATGAAAGACCAATACGCGCAGCACGAAAAAGATGTTTCCTGTTTTGTGTTCGAACCGATGTTGGGCGAAGGCGGATTTATTCAAACTCCACGCGGATTTTATTTGCCCATGCTTGATTTTTGTAAACAGCATAAAATTGCGATCTGGGCTGACGAGGTGCAAACTTTTGCCCGCACGGGCGAATATTTTGCCTATGAAACGATGGAGCTTGGCGATTACGTGGATATCGCAACGATTGCAAAGACCGTGCAATTGGGCGCCACTTTATACACTGAAGAATATAACCCCAAGCCTGGGCTTATTGCGGGAACTTTTTCGGGTGGTGGGTCTTCTTTAGCGGCCGGCTTAGAAATTTTAAACATGCTTGATGAAGGTTATCTGGGGCCTAAAGGCCGCATTCACGAAATTCATCAGAAATTTGTTAGCGGGCTGAATCATTTGAATGAGACCACGTGTAAAAATTTAGTCAGTGATGCGGGTGGTATGGGGCTGATGATTGCCTTCACTCCGTTTGATGGAAAGAAAGAACAGGTTGAATTGTTTATTAAAAAAATGTTTCAAAATGGCCTGATCGCTTTTAGTTGCGGAAAAGATCCGGTACGTATTCGCTTTTTAATTCCAGCGATTATTGAAGATCAACACATTGATTTAGCACTGCAAATTGTTGAAAAAACAATCCTGCAGGGACTTTAACTATAAACTAAGGGATTGTATTTGGATTGGATCGAGACATGCCGAAAATTAATTTCACTTGATAGTTCTGCTGCCAGTTCCACGGTGGAATCCGTCAACTATTTGGCCGCCCTGGCTCGAAACGAAGGTTTCGAGGTTGAAGTGATGTCGGAGGTTCACAACGGAGTTACGCAAGCGAATATCATCGTACGAACGGGCCCCTATGTTCCCGGCGAACAGGAATTTTTGCTGCAGACTCATTTGGACACGGTCGAGCCCGGACATTTTGCCTTGTGGAAAAAAAATGGCTTTAATCCTTTCGATGCAACGATCATTGATGGCTGCTTGTATGGGCTAGGGACAGCGGATGTGAAGCTTGATTTTTTATGTAAGCTTGAGGCGCTAAAGAATTTAAAAACAAAAAAATTTCTGGCGCTAAAACCAGTTTTAGTAGGGACCTTTGGTGAAGAAACCGGAATGCAAGGAGCCCTAAAACTTATTCGTAAAAATAAAATTAATGCGAAATATGCCCTGATTGGCGAAACCAGTAATCTAAATATTATTCATGCAGCTAAAGGCTTTGCGACCGTCGAAATTCGCATTCCGCTGAGCGAGGCCGAAATTCAATATAAGACGAAGCGAAACCAATTAGAATCTGTGTCGACGGAGTCAAAAATATTTTCGGGTAAGGCGGCTCACTCATCGACACCGCACTTGGGCGATAATGCCATTGTTAAAATGCTAGAGTACCTACAAAAAATGCCGCAGAATATGGTGATCGTCGAAGCCGACGGTGGAACCCGCTACAATTCGATTCCGAACCAAGCCATGATTGAACTGGATGCAACGTCTCATATCGCAGAGGCAGCTCTTCAGCGTTTGAATCAAATTTATCAAACAATAAAAGAAGTTGAAATGGAAATGGAAAAAATTCAAGATCAAGAATTTGAGCCGGCCTACTCAACATTAAGTATCGGTATGATTCGCACTTTTGAGGATTCGCTTTGGATAGGGGGATCATGTCGCATTCTTCCTAACGTAATCCAAGAGCATTATGAAAAATGGATGCAAAAAATAAAAATAGTTTGTGAATCACAGAATAGCCAGTTTCGAATCATTGATTACAAGCGCCCTTTTCGGACAGCAGAGAATTCACAGTTGGTTAAAGCGGCGCAATCTATTCTGCAAAAGATGGATCTTGATCCAAAATGCAAACCGTTGGCTTCAACGAATGAAGCCAGCTTATTTACACGAGTGAATTTAGAATGTATTTGCTTCGGAGCTGGGGTGCGCCAAGACAATGTGCATACTGCTGAAGAACATGTTAAAATCGAAGATCTGCAGAAATCCATTTTGTTCTACGAGCAAATGGTCGAAAGGTTTTGTTTATGAGTTTTATTGTTCGTTCAGTCCAACGAAAAGACTTGCAGCAGCTAACTGATTTAGCCAAGCAGTTTAACTTACTCAATCTTCCGGGAGACCGAAAAGTTATTACGGAGAAAATCAATCGGAGTGAAGCTTCGTTCGCCGGAGAATTAACCAAAGATCAGTCTGAGTATTTATTTGTGATTGAAGATACCGAAGAAGAACTTGTCGTTGGAAGTTCACTGATTATTGCAAAACACGGAAATGAAAATGTTCCGCACTGTTATTTTAAAATCCTAAAACGCGATCATTTTTCTAAAGATCTGGGAATCGGGTTTATTCATCAAGTTTTACGTTTTCAGTTAGATACCGAAGGGCCGACAGAAATTGGTGGACTACTCGTTGATAAAGCTTACCGTCGTCGTCCCGAGCGTCTCGGAAAGCAAATCTCTTTAAGCCGATTTTTATACATGGGCCTTAATCCCGATCGTTTCGAAACGCGCGTGTTATGCGAACTGACCCCGCCACTGACCGATGAGGGTCGGAGCGAATTTTGGGAAGCTCTGGGGCGACGCTTTACCGGGTTACCTTACCAAGAAGCAGACGCTTTATCACAGACCAATAAAGAATTTATTGAATCACTATTTCCCGAAGATGACATTTACCTTACACTGCTGGATGCGAAAGCCCGATTAGTTTTAGGCCGCGTCGGAGAAGCCACGAAGCCGGCTCAGCATTTGTTAGAAAGTATTGGTTTTGAATACCTTGAAGAAGTAGATCCATTTGATGGCGGGCCTCACTACGGAGCGAAAACAAAAGATATTTTACCGATTAAGAAAGGCCAAAGCTGTCGAGTTGCCGAATGGGCTGATCCAAAATTTAGTGAAAACGGATTCATTGGCGTGGGCTCGGACGATTTTCGTTGTGTCGCTGCCGGTTTTGAAATTCGCGATGGCCAAGTCTGCATTCCCGGTAAAGCTAGAAATTTATTAAAAGTTAATTTAGATCAAACTGTATTTGTGTCTCCGTTTGAATACGGAAGAAAGTAGTTTATGACTTTAAAAAATATCGTATTTGCCGGAGATTTTATTAATGGCAAATTCTTTCTTCCCGATAAAGTAAATGGACAATTTCGCGATATTAGCCCCGCAGATCTGAATGACTTGGTGCTGAATGTATCCTACAAATTAGACCATGTGGATCGTGCCTGTCAGGCAGCGAAGCAAGCTTATCTTCCCTGGGCGCGCCTAGGATTAGAAGAAAGAAAAAAATATATTTTAAAATTACGTGAAGTCTTCGTGGCGCACGAATCTGAAATGGCCGAACTTATCGCCCGCGATACCGGAAAAGCACTTTGGGATGCCACTAGCGAAGCTAAAGCCCTTGCGGGAAAAATTGATATTACTTTGAATGCCTCGTTGAAGCTGATTGAAGAAGAGCGAATCACGAACGCATTACCCAATGTTGATGGGGTCATTCGATACCGGTCTCGGGGTGTGATGGCCGTGATTGGTCCTTTCAATTTTCCGGCTCATTTGCCAAATGGACACATTATTCCAGCGCTGATTGCCGGAAACACGATTGTTTATAAACCGTCAGAACAAACTCCAGCGGTGGCTCAGCTGTACACGCAGATGATCGAGAAAGCTGAATTTCCTCCGGGAGTTTTCAACATGGTTCACGGCGAAGCTGAAACGGGCCGTCGTGTGGTCGCTCATGAACTGGTCGACGGAATTCTTTTTACGGGATCTTACGAAGTTGGATTGAAAATTAAACAAGAAACATTAAGTCATTACTGGAAAATTTTAGCTCTTGAAATGGGTGGAAAAAATACCACAATTGTTTGGGAAGATGCGGACATTGAAAAAGCCGTCTATGAAACTTTAGTTGGTGCTTTTATGTCTACGGGGCAACGTTGCTCGGGAACTTCGCGCGTGGTGCTTCATGATAAAATCGCTGACCAGTTCACTGATAAATTTTACGAAGCCGCTAAAAAATTAACTATTGGTCATTGGTCAAAAAACCCGTTTATGGGTCCGCTCATTAACGAATCGGCTGTTGAAAAGTACATTCGCTTTCAAGAAATGGCTAATCGAGAAGGTGCTGAAAGCATTATGCGCGGAAAATCCTTAGATCATTTGGATCACAAAGGGCATTACGTCACCCCTAGCATTCATCTGGTGAAAAAATTTGATGCGCATTCTCTGTATCAAAAAACAGAAATTTTTGGTCCGAATGTAGCTATTTATAGATCTAGCGATTTTAATCAGACTATTGAAAATATTAATTCCTCAGGGTACGGCTTGGTCATGGCCTTATTTACAAAAAATAAAGAACTGTATCAGGAAGCTCTTCTGCAGACACGCGTAGGCTTATTGAATTGGAATCGCGCGACGAATGGGGCTAGTTCACGATTACCATTTGGCGGCATGGGTAAGTCGGGAAATGATCGACCGTCAGGTCACTTTGCAATTCAGTACTGTACCGTCCCCGTTGCCAGCTTAGAAGATGCGACACCGTTGGATAAAACAAAACTGCTGCCAGGAGTAGATCTTGACTAAGAAAGTAAAAATACTATTGATTGGCGCAAGTAGCTTCCTAGCGGCGGCGACCATTGCCATTTCGTTTTTTGTATTTCAGTTTTTAAATTCCGGCGTAAGTAACGACACATCAGAAGTACTGTTCGATGTGCCGCCGGGAAAAAATATGACCCAAATTGCAAATGATTTACAGCAAAAAGGACTGATTCGTAATGGCAGTCTTTTTCTGTTTTATTCACGCTTCAAAAGAATGAACTCGCGACTTAAGGTTGGAGAATATTCTCTTAGTAAAAACTTAACTCCTGATCAAATATTAGCGGCTCTGATATCTGGAAAAAGCGTAACTCGTAACTTAACGATTGCTGAAGGTTTATCGGTCTATGATATTGCCGGAATATTCGAACAATCCGGGCTAGGAACACGTAAAGACTTTTTAGAACTGGTTCATAATAAAGAATTTATAAAATCAGTGCTGAATGAAGATCTAGAAAGCCTGGAAGGGTATCTTTTCCCAGAAACTTATAAAATCACTAAATTCGAAACAATGAAAAATATCGTCGCGCAAATGGTGCGACAATTTCAAACCGTATGGGCTCGCTACGAGGTTTTAGCGCAACAAAAAAAATGGACTCGAAATCAAGTGATGACTTTTGCCAGCATTATCGAAAAAGAAACCGGTGCGGCGTTTGAAAGACCTTTAGTTTCTTCTGTTTTTCATAATCGACTGGTTAAAAAAATGAAATTACAAACTGACCCAACGGTTCTTTACGGATTAGCCGTTAAAAAAGGTGAGATGCCAAATAATATTAGTAAAATTGATTTGCAAACACCGACTCGTTACAACAGTTATACAAACTACGGATTGCCGCCGACCCCAATTTGTAACCCGGGCGAAGATGCCATCAAGGCGGCATTTCAACCGGCAACGACGAATTATCTTTTCTTTGTCAGCAAGAATGATGGAACGCATGTTTTTTCGGAAACGTATGCCAACCACAATGTCGCCGTAAAAAACTTTCAGTTAAATCCTAAAGCCCGCGAAGGCAAATCGTGGCGCGATCTAAAAAAGAATCAAGCGGCTCAGAAAAAAGATGCTCCGTAAGTTATGCCTTCAGAGAAATATTATTCTCAAATCTTATTTAAGACAAAAAGATTAATACTACGTCCTTATGTAAGTACTGATTATACAGTTTGGTCGAAAGGTTATTCTGAAAGAAAACCTCAAAGCCATGCTTTTGATGACGGGCCCTACGAAAAGAAGTGGATTTCAAAAAAATACTTTTTACAAACCATAAAAGCTTTCTCACAACAGGCTGAAAAAGACGAGCTGTACGTTTTCGGAATATTTCATAAAAAAACGGGTCAGATTTTGGGGCATATCGATCTGGCAACGATCGTGCGCAAAAATGTTCATTGGGCTAACTTAGGCTACGTGATCCATAATCAGTTTCAAAACAGAGGTTTCGCTAAAGAGGCCGCCTTGGCTGCTCTTGAAATTGGTTTTAACAA
>JAYTHR010000049.1:0-6800 GCA_043732425.1 Bdellovibrionales bacterium | reverse complement strand
TCATTTCGGCTCATCATTGGCTTCAAGAACTAAATAATCAGATTGACCATCCGATTCTTCATCAAAATTTTTCAATTGTGGATATCAATAAAACATCTTTGGACCCGCTGTTTAATGATCTATCTCGACTTTATACAAAAATAATTTATCAAAAGACTTCCCTGTTAGATTCAGACTCAGCTAAAATATAGGTAATGAATTCGAAATTACCTGAAAAATTGCGTATTTGCTTAGTCGGACAAAAAATTCCGGTATTAAGCCGCTCGAGTGATGCCGGTTTACTTTGGCCTTTGGCTCGTGGTCTGACCGAACGCGGTCATGACGTCACGATTATTTCGGCTTCCACGCCGCTGAAAAAAGCAGAAATTTTTAGAGATGGCATTAAGGCTTACTATTTAAATGAAGGTCAGCCTCAGTATAAAACAGTGCGTTTTTCCGATGCGGCTCATCGAAAATTCGTGGGACTGAACAAAGAGAAACCATTTCATTTAGTTCACAGCTTAGATCAAAGTGGCTTCAAGATAGGGCGACATAAGAAAAATTTAAATATTTGCATGGCTTATGATGTTGAGGCGACCCAAATCGCCGAATTATTTTCAATTCTTTCGGAGAATCAAGGCTCGTTAAGCGGAATGATTAGCACTTCGATTAAGGTAGGCTTTAAATTTTTACAAACTTACTTTCTGAAAGATCGCGCGATTTTAGACACTGCGGATGGTTTATTCGTAACTACTCCGCAGCAGCGTTTAATTTTAGAACGCTATTACCTGTATCCCGATTTTCACACCTACACCGTTCCTTACGGAATTAACTTAGGGGATCTGACTCCGAAATCAGAATCAGAAAATTTTAAAATTAAGCTGAATATTCCGGATAATGCACAAATTATTTTAGCTATCTCTGACTTTTCAAATTCATTCGAGGTAAAACCCCTGCTGATGGCTTTTGAAAAAGTAGTTCTGAAAAAGCCGAATACTTTTTTACTGTTATTAGGAAGCGGGCCACAATGGAAACGGGTTGAATTCGAAATGCTCAAGTTAGCGCTGGGTAGCCGGGTTATTATGCCTGGGGCCGTAAGTGCCGAAGAAATGCTGGAATGTATTTTAGCTTCGCCGATCTATGTGGATTTGAGTTCCCGTTCCACTGGACTTGAGCCCAGCTTGATCGAGGCCATGGCCCAAAAAAAGATCGTGATTGGATCCGAGCTCAGCCCGATTTCAGAAATCATCGAAGATGGAGTTGACGGGTTTTTAGTAAGACCTGCTGACGTAGAATCTTTATCCAAGCTTTTAGATCGGCTGATTGCAGATACCGAGGTTCATAAAGAACAAATTGGGGAGATGGCCCGACGCAAAGTGATTGAGGTTTTTAATAGGCAAAAAATGATAGACTCGCTTATAAAAGCCTACACCCAGATATTATTGAATTCAGGAAAATTTAAACACCGCGCAACCCTAAAGAGCTTCTTTTCAAAGCCCATAAAAACAGTATAATAAAAGTGTTTTCAACAACTTAGGGGATTTGATGACCAAAGCTGACTTAATTAATCTTGTATCTGAAAAGGCCGGCATCACTCGTGTTAAAGCAGAAGCTGTTGTGAATACTATTTTTGATACGATGGTTGAAGCTTTAATGAAAGATGATCGCATCGAAATTCGCGGCTTTGGTTCTTTTGTTAATCGCAAGTATGATTCTTACAAGGGACGTAATCCTAGAACTGGCGAAGTCATTGCCGTTGATGAAAAGAAACTGCCTTTTTTCAAAGTCGGAAAAGAACTCAAAGAAGAAATCAATAAAAGTTCGAAATCTTAAACAGTCTTTAGATTTAATTCATTTCTAATTTGTCTTTATTTATTTAAGTAATTTTTCGCCGTGATCATTCAAAGTGGTTTTAATCCACTCGAGATAAGGCTGCACTAAAGTTAATTTTGCCTTGTCTGCGCAAAGTAATTTTTCTTGCCCCGTAGACGTTCGGACCGAAGAATTGACTCCTAAAATCTGCAACTCGTCGTTAATTTTTACTAATCCCGGCCCACCGGAATCCCCTTGGCAAATTCCGTGTCCGTTAGATTGATTAATCGTAATTTGCTTCAGCTCCGAATCGACTTCAAAATCTTTTTTCTCAAATTCAGTTCGTCGCAGAATACCAGCTCCGCCACTTTTGTACCCGATGTCGCCATAGCCCCAACTGTATAATGAATTAGAATCTGTTAAATCAGAAGGATCCGCAATGCGATACGTAGGATAGCCAACTGGGATCGCTTCACTTAAAATAACCAGTGCGATATCATTTTTGGAATCTGTATGACCCTGCAAAACTTGATAATCCGGATGAACGACAAATTCTTTCACGACAATCGTGTTATACCGAGAATCAAATCCGCTTTCGCAACTTAAACTCGTATGAAAACCGGCGAACGCTTTAGCTGCGGGGCCCGCTACACAGTGAGCCGCCGTCAGTAGAATACGTGGCGTCAACGCGGCAGCGGTGCAAAGTTCTCCGCTGGAGTAAAGCAGCATCACGGTTTTTGCGTCGGTATCTTCTTGGTAGACGCGGGTGCCGCCAACAATGCCCGAGGCCAAAAGTTCGCTTTCATTCACGCAAGTTTTAGTTTTCAAGCCGGGAACAGTTTTACTAGAATCGCCAGATGAATTACAAGATGTCAGAAGAAAAAATGCAGTAAGATACAGGAAAAAAAATCGAAGCATGAGACCCCCGTCTGCGGGTTGAACTTAAGGGATTGCTGCTAAATTTACCAGGCTAAACCCGACTGTATAGAAAAATTAGCGGGGTGTAAAAAAGCAAGACAGATAATTTTTACTTTTGTAACTGTTGGATGTCTTTTAATTTGTTTAGGGCCATAAATAAACGCTCTAGCCCGACCGCTATTCCTGCCGAGGGCGGTAATCCGTAGTCTAAGGCCTTAAAAAATTCAGGATCTAGGGCGACTTCTTTTTTTCCAAGCTGCTTTTTTTTTGCTAGATCTTCTTCGGAACGTAACCGCTGCAAATCAGGATTATTCAATTCGTGAAACGCATTTCCTAATTCTAGCCCCTGCCAATAAACTTCAAATCGCTCGGCCCAACCATCCAAACCAATGCGAGCTAAAGCCGCCTGATACGGGGGGTATTTCTCAACAAAAACAAGACGGTCTTTAGGCCAATGATTTTCGATTTTTTCGAGATAAATTAAATAAAAATAATCATCAATAGAAGTCGCGGAAGCCACATCGATTTTTAGGTGATGAGCCAACTCTTTCATTTCGGCCAATGTGGTGGTGGGTTTCAGATCAAAATGACAATTTTTCTTAAACAATTCAGGGATCGAAAAAGTTAAAACTTCCAGCGGTCTCTCTAACTTCAATTGGTCCGCAAGATATTCAACCATCTCGATCATATCCATTTTTATGGCTGTCAGATTTGCAAAGCCGCGGTACCATTCCAGCATCGTAAATTCGGGAGTATGGCGCTCGGTCATTTCGTTATTTCTAAAAACCGCTGCGATTTCAAAAATGCGCTCGGCCCCTTCGCTTAAAAGCTTCTTCAAATTAATTTCCGGAGACGTTGGCAGGAAAAATTTTTGGCGGTGGGATCCTAGTTCTAATAAAGTCTCGAAAACATCTAAGCTGGGTTCTGTTCCAGGGCATAAAACAAGAGTAGGAGTTTTAACATCTTGAAAGCGTTTTTCTTTAAAAAAAGTCCGCACGTGGTTCAGGTATTCGAACCATTTTTTTTGCTCAGGCCATTTGTCAAATTTCGGTTTTCGCTCGGTCAAATTGGCTGTTAATAAAATAAGCTGATTCGAAGGCATCAGCGCCACTAAATCGCCGTCGACTAAAACGTCGCCCGCTTTAAACTGCGGAGCATCTTTAAAACTCCACTCGGTCAGGATTTGGGTGCCAATGCGGGTCTGTTCACAGCGACCGTAGCGTAGGGCGCCGCGTGGCATCTCAGGGTATTTTATCCAGTGATTCTGCAAATAGTCGTCTCTTCTTTTGCTCATACCACAAAGATGGCTTATAAAAAAACCCTATGCAAATTGAATTTAAAAAATATAAAGACGAAGCTGATTTTGTGGCCTTTAAGACGATTACTGAACGCACCCGCGATATTAGTGTGCGGGATGGAAAACCCGATTCGCTGCATGAATTTGATGATCAGGGTTTACTGATTGAAGTTATGCGAAATGGTCACATGGGTTACAGCGCAACTTGTGAAATGACATCCGAGGGTATTAAAATCGCTTTTAAAAAAGCGATCGAGATGACGGAAACCAGTTCTAAATTTCCAGTTTTTAATTTCGATTCTAAAATTCGCCCGCCATCACGCGGACAGTACAAAACAGCTGTTTCAAAATCTTTAGATAAATTATCTTTAGCCGAAATTTACGATTATTTAAAAAAGACATCGCTAAAAATGAAAATTTCTGAGCAGATTATTTCTACAACGTCCGACGCAATGCTGATTGAATGCGAGCAAAGTTATCTTTCTTCCGCCGGAGCTGAATTTCAACAGTCTTATAATATTGTTGTGAATTCAATGGCCGCCACCGCCCGCGAAGGTGCCGAAACCCAAACACGGTCATTGCATGGAGGCCGTGGTAATTGTCTGCAGATTGGGGCTGAATACTTCAATTTGGATCAATCGCTGATAGAATGTGAAAGTATCGGCCGGCAGGCGATCGAATTATTAAAGGCCGAAAACTGCCCGACCGAAACCTGCGATTTAATTTTAGCTCCGGATCAAATGCTTTTACAGATTCATGAATCCATTGGGCACCCATTAGAATTAGACCGAATCTTAGGAGACGAAAGAAACTTCGCCGGCTGGAGCTTCGTTCAACCCGAAGATTTCGGAAAATTACAGTACGGAAGTTCCATGATGAATATGGTTTTTGATCCCTTCGCCAACCAGCACATGGCTAGCTACCACTTCGATGAAGTGGGAAATCCCGCTGAAAAAAAATACTTGATTAAAGACGGCGTGCTGATGGCGGGCCTAGGTAGTTTAGAAAGTCAAATACGCTCAGGCTTATCGGGTGTGGCGAACGCGCGTTCCAGTTCGTGGAACCGGGCTCCGATCGATCGTATGGCCAATATTAATTTAGAAGGTGGAGATCTGACGTTAGAAGAAATGATATCCAAAGTTGAAAATGGCGTGATTATGCACTCGAACAAGTCGTGGTCTATTGATGATTACCGTCGAAAATTTCAGTTTGGATGTGAATACGCGCAAAAAATTGAAAACGGCAAGTTGACTAAAATTTTAAAAAATCCAAATTATCGCGGGGTTACCGTCCCCTTCTGGAATTCCCTAGCTGGCTTAACGAAGCCTGATACCGTCGAGACTTATGGCTCCCCCTATTGCGGAAAAGGCGAACCCAGCCAAATTATTCGTGTGGGTCATTCATCACCTTATGCCCTTTTTAAAAACGTCGAAGTTTTTGGTGGAGGCTAAAATGCAAAAAAATATTTTATCCTACATTCGTCAACTATCCGCCGAGGCGTTTGCATTTCTTAAGGCCGATGAGGATCTGGCTTTAAATCTTCATTCGGAAGAAAGTGATTTTATTCGCTTTAATCATTCGAAAGTTAGGCAGAACACCAGTGTCTCCCAACACGAATTGACTTTGCAGTACCAAAAAGATCAACGCCATTACCGTATTAAATTTAATCTGACTTTAGAATTGGCGACGGATTTAGAAAAAATAAAATCTGCGGTGACTCAACTCCGCCAAGATTTACCGGCAACGGATCCGAACCCGCAGTTTGTACCGATGGTTAATAATGGCAGCTCTGAAACTTTCAAAAAAGTAGATCGCCCTTCGACATCAGAAGTCATTGCCCTGATTTGTTCGACATTTTCTGACTCGGATCTAGCTGGATTATGGTGTTCAGGGCCCTTACGGCAGGCGTCTATCAATTCAAAAGGGCAGTTTCATTATTTTGAAACCGATTACTTCTTCTTCGACTATTCTCTTTACGATGGCCCACGCGCGGCCAAATCTTTCTATGCAGAAAGCACCTGGGATTTAAAAAATTTCCAGGCGACGGCTCAGCAAGCTAAAAATACTTTGGCTTTACTGAAGAAAGCAGCGATCAAAATTAAGCCTGCAGCCTACAAGGCTTACTTAGGTCCTATGGCTGTAGCCGAACTTTTAGGTTTATTTAATTGGCGCGCGCTCAGCAAAGCTTCTTACGAACAGGGTTTTGCTCCGCTAAAAAAATTGGCTGAAAATGAAGTTCATCTGTCTGAAAAATTTTCGCTTTCTGAAAATTTGGGGCTTGGTTTTAGTACGCCGTTCAATAGCTTAGGTGAAGTTGGGGCTCATGAATTGAAGCTGATTCACCATGGTCGGCTTGAAAATTTATTAATCAGCACACCGACGGCCAATGAATATCAGCTGAATTCAAATTTTGCCGACCCCGGCGAAATGTTAAGATCTCCGGAAATTAAACCAGGGACCTTGGCTGAAGATCAGATTCTAAAGGCTTTAGGCACAGGGCTTTACCTTTCGAATCTTCACTATATCAACTGGAGCGACGTGCAGGCTGCGCGGATCACCGGGATGACCCGCTATGCTTGTTTCTGGGTCGAAAACGGTGAAATTGTTGGGCCGATTCAGGATTTGCGTTTTGATGAAACCCTTTTCAATATTTTTGGTAAAAATTTAATTGAATTAACAAAAGTTCAACAGGTCTATACGGATACGGCGACTTATATGAAGCGAAGCCTAGGGGCGATGAAAGTCCCTGGTGCCCTTGTGGACCGGATGAATTTTACCCTGTAGACTGAAGAAT
>JAYTHR010000048.1:0-1964 GCA_043732425.1 Bdellovibrionales bacterium | reverse complement strand
CCGAGAATAGATGAATGAGTGTTTTAAAGTTCGCGGCACTTATTGTCAAGGTCCAGAGGATAGTAAACTTGCAATAAATAAAGACCCTGGGGTTCGACAGCGGGACCAGCGAATTTTCGGTCTTTTGCCTTGATAATCGTTTTTAAATCCTCGGGCGGAAGTCTTTTTTGCTCAAGCTGCAGCTGCGTCCCGATAATATTTCTTACCATTTGCTTTAAAAATCCCGTTCCAGTGATGGTAAACTCAGCAATATGGGGTCTTTTCCAACGCCACTGGGCCTTTAGAATTTCACGTTCGGTGCTAATCACTTCAGTTCCCACGGACTGAAAGCTTTTAAAGTCTTGAAATCCTATAAGAAATTGAGAACTCTGGTTTAAGTGATACAGATCGATGGGTCTACGAATCCAGCCCGCGTAGCGATTTAGAAAAGGACTTGGTCGCTTTGCGTTATAAATTAAATACCGATATGTTTTTTTCTCGGCCGAAATTGTGGCGTGAAAATCATTGGCCACGATCCACGCTTTTTTCACGACAATAGAGCTGGGTAAAAACCTTCTGAGGGCCCAACTTAGGTCGAAGGGCTTATCGAATTTTTTGGTCGTATCGAAATGGCAAACTTGATTCAAAGCATGCACCCCGGCGTCAGTTCGCCCCGAAGCAAATAATACGATGTCGTGTTGTAGAACATTTTCTAATGCTGATTGTAAAGTCTGGCAAACGCTGGGTCGACTTTCGTGGTTCTGTTTTTGCCATCCGCAAAAATCAGTTCCGTCATAGGCTACCGTAAATTTAATTCGTGTTTTCAATGGGGCTATACCTTTGGAACTAAATTTATTTTTTTAAAAATCAAAGGAAACTCCACCATTCACCGAGCGGCTCGATAATGAAAACGCCGGGTTCGTCACTTGAGTTAACTTATACTCGAGTGAAAACCACAAATTACCAATTCCGTATTCATTATTTAATTCAAAAGCCGTGGTTGAGTTAAAGGCGCTTAGATTTAATAAGATGCCGCCCGCACCGTAAAATCCAAATCCGCCCGTGTAGTGAATTGTCGACTTGTCTTCACGCTTCTCGGCCAATAAAACGTACGTTCCCCCTCCGGCAACATAAGGAGCCAACTTTTGCGTGGAAGTCCACTGCAGGCGGTAAATGGCGCCAAAATTAAGGGGCAAAGTAAGAAAAGAAAATTTCTCAACCGACGGAGAATTCGGTTGTCCCGCCGGAGTCAGAACTAAGCGACCATGTCCATCGGCGTACATGAAGGAACCACCCAGTTGCAAACCCAACATTCCCTTGTCGATCCAGGGGTACCATTCGTAATCGTAATTAATTATTAATTTTGAAGCTCCGCTGTAGAAATCTTCAAAGCGAAACTGATTAGTTCCGGTCGGATTGCCGTTTGTATCCGTGGTTTGAATGGAAACTGAAATATCTGGAGGCTGCGCCTGCCCCAAGCTGAGATGACTAGATTGATGCTTCATTTCGTATTGAACATCGTAAACGTAGCTGCCATCTTTTCGAATGCGAACTAGGCCTTCCGAAGCTCCGGGGTGCTGAATGGTTTTTTCTAGGGGTTCAATCTCAGCTTTCAGATTAAAGCCAATCAGCAAGACTATAATAACTAGAAATTTTTTGTTGTGAAATACAACTTTAGAAATTTGCAGCATTAAAATAAAACTCATCACGAACGCCAGCAATGCCACCAGAATCCCGTAATGCAGGGCCACGTATGAAAAACCTAATAGTGGATATAAGAAGGCTCGCGTGATGGACTTTAAAATTTCACTTTGCGAAATTAATTCCGCTAGCGGCGGACTTAGTTGGTAGTAGTACTTAACAAAATTTCGACCTAAAGAATGGGTTAATAAATATTTATTTCGAAACTGCCTAAAAATAGAAACCTCAGGCGCCATTTCTGATCCGAAGGCGGCGGTAGAAATAAAACAATGATTATCGTTCAG
>JAYTHR010000047.1:0-6804 GCA_043732425.1 Bdellovibrionales bacterium | reverse complement strand
CTAAAGCGACGATCGTATTTTCAAAAGACGTTTCTTTTTGCTGTTTGATTTTTGCAACATTTAACCGAGCTTCCTCTAAAGCGGTATTCAAGGCGGGTAGATAATGTTCCGCTTTAATCAAGTCGAAAGGGATAACTTGGTCACGAAGTTTATAATCTTGTAGTAAAGGATTAGTGGTCGAAGTGGAAGGTGAAGTGGTGCTCATGAAGTCTCCTTAGTAAGGTTAGGAAACGCTATCACGAGCGAAGAAATGTGTCGAAGGTTATGCCCTATAGTGCGCGGCATTCTGCGGGGAATAAGTGAGTAAAAAGCGGCAGGGCTGTATTAACGAACTGCAGGGCCATAGCCCCCAGAATTAGCCGTGCTGCTGGAAACGCATAAACCCAATCGAGAGCTGGCATCGTTTGAGCGGCAAGAATAGCCCACCGAGCACGTGTTAGGCTGATCGACTAAGCATGACTGGACAACTCCGTTATAGCAACCCGAGTTCGTGTAGCCCGTTTGGTTGCTGATTTGCGGAATGTTAGTCCACTGATTGTTGCTGGCTCCCCAGCTGAAATAAGCATAGCCGTAGCCAGAAACTTGATTCTGCTGAACGCAGCCTAAACCGGCGTAGCCATTATAAGTCGGAATCGATCCCGAAGCACAGTTACAAAGGTAAGCTGAATTATTCTGGTAGTAATTAAAGGCCGTGCCTCCGTAGTAACCCCCAGCATAAGGGTCATAACCAGGATACGAATTCGTGTAAGGTCCGCCGCCGTAGTTGTAAGGAGAATATCCCGGAGTGTTGTAAATAGTGGACTGACATAAGTTTGGATTACTCACGCATTGAGCATTCATTCCCGGAGCCGTCGCATCGCTCGAGTGCGGCTTTTGACAGGCCGAAAGAGCCAGAACAACAAGTGCAATGTAGACAACAACCAAGGCTTTCATAAGTATCCTTTACTTCATGATTTACAAACCAAACGTGAACCTTCGAAATTAAACGCCGGGGTCCACAAGTTCGGTATTACAAAACCAGCGCCACACTTCGGTGTCGGCGCTGGGGTGCTGTTTCAATTAGAGATCAGAAGGAATGAAAAACTTTTTGACAGAAGTCGTTTTAGGTTACTGGCAGATCATTCCGTAAGAATAGGCTGATAAGGCCGTTTGGTTTTTGGCGTGAGTTGAGCTTAAAGCAAACTTCATTTCGATCGGTAATTTTTTAGTTAAAGAGGCAGTTTCCACGCGAACTTCAACGGTGCGGTAATCTGAAAACGTCGGATTGACTAAAGTGTCGCCCGTAAAACCCAGCCAACCATTTTGACTGGCTTCAGGATCTAGTTTTAAGCTGACTGTTTTATTTTTAAAATCTTCTTCTAAATCGCCGCCGTCAGAACCGCTGCCAAATTTCATTTTAATTGTTGTGGCTGTCATCACTAATGAGGCCGTCACTAGACTTCGTGCCTCGTTACGGCAGCGGTAGGTTTTCACGGCCGCAAAAGTCACGGATTGAGATAAAGTAATCAAAGCCATAATTAAAGTCATTTTCATTGCATTCTCCTTGAAGATAAAGAAGGACAATAAACGAAATAAATCAACTTAGCTTGTGTTATAATTTGGACAGGTTTTTTTTACACACTCGCTGGCGACAGACGTAAAGCTGTTCGTTTATTCGTACATCTGTTCAATCAGTTGTGTGTACTTTTTTTCGACAAATTTTCGTTTCAGTTTCAAAGACGGGGTTAAGAAACCGTTTTCTTGAGTCCAGCTATCGCTGACGATTTCAAATTTTTTAATGGCCTCGTGATTAGCAAGCGAGGCATTGACATTCTGAATCAGTTTTTGAATACGAAGTCGTAAAGCGGGATTTTCATAAATTTCAGAAACAGTTGTGTAATTTAAATTCTGTGTTTCGGCCCAGTGTTTGGCTTGGGATTCTTCCACTGAAATGACGGCGGTGATAAACTTTTTTTGATCCCCATGAATAAGGACCTGAGAAATTAAGCTGTCTTGCTTCAGTAAACCTTCTAATTTTTGGGGCGCTACATATTTGCCGCTAGCCGTTTTAATGAGGTCTTTTTTACGGTCCGTAATTTTGAGATTTCCCTCTGCGGTGAACTCTCCGATGTCGCCAGTTGCGAAATATCCACCTTGAAAAACTTCTGCGGTTGCTTCCGGATTTTTATAGTACTCCGTCATGCACTTTTTACTTTTAACTAAAATCTCACCATCGCTGGCAAATTTAATTTTTGCTTCACCCAGGGGTTTACCAACGGTTCCCGGATGAAAATTAGTCGGCGTGTTGACGGCGATCGCCGCGCAAGTTTCCGTGAGACCATAACCTTCTAATACTTTTATTCCGCAGTAAGAAAAAAACTGCGCCAATTCCATTGATAACGGAGCTCCTCCGCTGACGGCAAAAAGTAATTTTCCGCCAAACGCTTTCTTAATTGGCGCAAAGGCTATTTGGCAAATTGTCTCGTACTGCGCTAGCAGCAGCCACGGGATGGCTTGCTTTGTTTCGCGGTATTCAACCACCTCGGTAGCGACCTGAAGGGCTTTCTTAAAAAGTTTTTGTTTCCAGGGCTGTGTTTCGACCGAGGCCATGATACCGGCATAAACTTTTTCAAATATGCGGGGCACGGCCACCATAAAGTCAGGTTGCACTTCAAGCAAATTGAGTTTTATTTTTTCGATTGATTCTGCGAAGGCTAAGGTGTGTCCGTTAAAACAACTTCCCCAGAGTTCAATGCGCCCCATGACATGAGCAAATGGTAAAAATGTGAGCGACGTAAAAGTGGGTTTAATTCCGACAATTCTAAAAATTTCTTCGACTTCGGAGACAATGGCTTCGTGGGTTAAAACGGCTCCCTTGGGAGTACCGGTAGTTCCAGAGGTGTAAACGATCGTCGCAATATCATGGGCTTTCAGTTCAGTGCACTTCTTAAAAAATTTGATTTTAAACTTTTCACTAGCCGCAGGTTCAAAGTCAAAATCTTCAAAAAACTTCACGGCCACGTTTTTTAAAAAGTGGGGCTGCAGTCGCTGAATTTGCTTTAAATAAGATTCATCCTCGACAACTAACAGTTCAATGTCGGAATGATTAATGATAAATAATAGATCATCATCGCTTTGGTTCGTGTACATGGGAATTGTAATACAGCCAGAACCCAGCAGCGACAAATCGACGACGGCCCATTCCCAACGTGTCGACGACAAAATTCCAACGTGAGCTCTTTTTTTTAGGCCGATCTTTTCGAACTGCTGCGCTAATGAAATAATAATCGAAGTATAAGACGCCCAGGAAATCGATTCCCACTGATTATCTTTTTTATATTTTATGGCGGTCCCGTCAGCACGAGAATCTAAATTAATAAGCCAGTGCCCCGCCGTCATTTTTTAAGAACCTCGGAATTGCGGCCTAGAATGAGCTCGACCGTTTTGTTTTCTCCAGGTCGAAGATTTAATTTAATTTCATCTTTTTGTTGCGTGATTGGGTTATAGGCTTTTATGACTGATTCTGTGTTCGCGGCAATAGGATACTTCATGACGGGCGCTTTTTCTGTAAGCTCTTTTCCGTTGACGTAAAGTTTTGTGGAAGGTCCACCGTTCGCAATATAAATATTTAAAAAACCGGCCTGGGCAGATGGCTGTAAGGTTGCTGAAATTTGATCGGTGTGATTCAATTTTTTAAACATTTCGTAAACTAAGTAGCCATCTTTTTTAAAAGCAATAAATGTGTCTTTGTTGGCCGTTAAAGTAATGATCGCGGGCGTGACAAAACCGGAATCTTTTCCGTCAATATAAATTTCGGCCCCAGGGGGTGATGTCACGACGGAAGCTTTAATGGTGGCCGTGGCCGCTAGATCGATTTGCCCTTTTACTTTTGCAGGTTCAGGAACTTGATTGCGCGCTACTTGCGGAGTTAAGTTGGGACGAAAACCATTTTTGTAGCCCCAAAAACCACCAGCAACAACAAGGGCTAAAATTATAAATTTGAAGGCAAGTTCAACATAATCATTTTTACCAGAGCCAGAGTGCGTTGATAAAACCTGCGACACCTGAGTCACCCGAGTTTGTTGGCCTACAGATCCAAAGGAATTTTTTCCAGCGACAGTTGAATTTCCAAAATGATTTACCGGCGGCGAATTGACCTTAGCTTTTCCGACGTAAGCACCAAGAACACCATCTAAATTAATTTTAACTTGCTGTTCCGCGGGAATGCTTTGCGGAATTCCTTGGGGCGGAAGTTGGTCAGTAGGTATCGATTTTTGCATCTCAGACGTTGAGACGATCATTTTTGCGTCTGTGATTGTTAAAGCTAAAGCTTTCTCGATCGGAAGATCTGCTTTTGAATAAAGAATTAGTTTTTCGCGGGCTTCCATGAACGAGGATTTAAATGAATCTTTTAAATGGCCACTAAAGTCTTGTGAAGAAAAGTCGGGATACTGCATGTTTAAAAAACGATTGAGATCGCGATGTAGATTAGCTGCCGTCTGGTAGCGAACGTTGCGATCTTTTGCGAGCGCTTTCATAACAATGCGCTCAAGCTCTTGGGATACCAGGGGATTTACTTTCCGAATTGAAGGAATCTGACAATCGCGCACTTTTCTTAGGATGGCCGATTCATTGCTTCCGGTGAAAAGGCGGTCATCGGCGAGTAGCTCCCAAAGAACAATTCCCAAAGCAAAAATATCTGTCCGAGGATCTATTTGAATGCCCTCAGCCTGTTCGGGGCTCATGTAACTAAATTTACCTTTTAAAGTACCGGCTTTGGTTTCTTCTTTCTCGGTTTCTGCTTTGGCGATTCCGAAATCGATCACCTTCACTTCGCCTTCAAAAGAAACCATAATATTTTGGGGACTCATATCGCGGTGAGTGATATTTAAAGGGCGGCCCGAGTTAGCATCCACGCAGCGATGCGCGTGATCTAAACCAGCGGCAACTTCTTTAATCATGTAAATAGCTTGATCGATAGAAAAACTGCGATTATTTTTTTTAAGCTCATTGATGATTTGGCGAAGATTGCGACCTTCAACAAATTCCATGACCAGGTAAAATTGTTTTTTCTCAATTCCGAAATCATAGATTGTAACCACATTACTATGGTTCAGGTTGATAGCCACCTTGGCTTCTTCTTTAAACATTTCAATAAATTCTTCGTTGCTAAAATACTGCGGCAGTATTCTTTTAACGGCCACAAATTTATTTAGGCCGTTGGCAACCGCAGATTTCGCTAAATAGACTTCCGCCATGCCGCCCACGGCAATCTTTTCCAGAAGGACATATTTACCGAATTTTTCGTAAGCGGGTGCAGAATCCGAAGCCATTTATGAAGTACTCCTACTTGCAAAACATCGGTTTAAATCGGACAATTCTAAAAGAATTTATGAAAGGATTGCGGGAATGAAGTGGATTGGACTGACCGGAGGTATTGCTACAGGGAAGTCGGCGGCGGCCAAGCTGATCCAAAGTCTAGGTTTCCCAGTCATTGATGCCGATGAGATCGCGCGGCAGGTGGTCCAGCCCGGACAAGTGGGTCTTCAGAAAATAGTGCATCATTTTGGGAATTCTGTTTTACAAACCGACCAGAGTTTAAATCGCGCGCGGTTAGGTGAAATCGTTTTTAAGTCACCCGAGAAAAGATTTTTATTAGAATCTATTCTTCACCCTTTAATCCAAGCCGAAGTCGCCAAGTTAAAATTAAAGTATGAGACAGAGAATCAAAAACTTTGCTTTTATGACGTTCCCTTATTGTTTGAAAAGAACTTAGCGTCACAGTTTTATTGCACTGTTTTAATTTGGTGTGATCCCGAAAATCAAATGCGACGGCTGCAAGCCCGCAACAAACTGACAGAACTTCAAGCGGTAGAACGGATTCAGTCACAAAAAAAACTATCAGACAAATTACCCTTAGCAAGTTTTTGCATAGATAATTCGACGACTCTGCAGAGCCTTAAACTTCAAATTACAAGGCTAGTTGAAAATTTAAGTCATTGATGCGGGGGCGTCGCATGCAGGCTATTAATTTTGGCGGCCAGCGAATGCAAGTAATCGCGCTCGCGAAACTGAATATTTAATACTTTCTTGTCGCCGTTAAGAAATCCATCTAAGTCTCGCTCCAGTCGAAAAAGCGGTCCCGCAAAGCGATTCGAAAAAAACAGTAGGAAAAAAAATCCGAAGGTAAAATTCATCAGCAGGGGAGTAAAAACAGAAAAATAAAGTAGGCTTTTCCAGGGACCAAAGACGCGGTAATCAACGACGATTGAAATATCGGCCTGAATTGTTTTTTCCAGCCAACGCATCGAAAAAAAAATCAAGGCGCTTTGAAAAACGCTAACTAGGATGACACTCACGACAACAATTTTAATCAAGGGCTTTTGAATTTCGGGATAGATGTAGTATTTACGTTTTAATAAATTGATCACTTTTCCTTTACCTTATTTTTTGGTAAGCCCCTAGCCGTGATCAGATTACGCTGCCGCTGCGATATCGTGAAGCTGAATAATGGCACTTAGACTTTCGTCTGCGTTAGTAACGTCTCACTATGACTCAAGTTTTAAATTGAAATGCCGATACGATATATAAGATGAAATGGAATTCATACCGCGCAAGAAGCGCCTTTATTATTGCCTCGTTACTGAGTTTTCAAACCTTCGCGAACAACGAATGGTTTAGCTTCTATAGTAATACGCGTTCACTAGGTATGGGCGGTTGCAGTGTAGCCGTCAGTAGTGATGAAACGGCGTTGTATCGTAATCCGGCAAATCTAGGAAGCGTTCGCGATCTTTACGGCACGGCCTTGGATCCTGAACTGGAAGG
>JAYTHR010000046.1:0-1967 GCA_043732425.1 Bdellovibrionales bacterium | reverse complement strand
CAGAGTTTTTGAAAATCTCACCGAATAATCGGATACCTGCCCTTGTCGATCACGCCCCAACAAATCCTGGTCCGCCCGTTTCTGTTTTCGAATCGGGTGCGATTCTGCTTTATTTGGCAGAAAAAACGGGTCGATTTTTATCTCCGGAAATGCATCAACGTGTTGAAACTTTAGAATGGCTTTTCTGGCAAGTCGGGGGCTTAGGACCTATGCTGGGTCAGAACCATCACTTCAGTCAGTACGCTCCCGAGAAAATTACTTACGCTATCGAACGTTACCAGAAAGAAACGACTCGGTTGTACACGGTTTTAAATAAAAAATTAGAACAGCGAGATTTTATTGCCGGAGATTATTCCATTGCCGACATGGCCTGTTATCCTTGGATTGTGCCCTATGAAAAACAAGGTCAAAAGTTAGCTGATTTTCCAAATTTAAAAAAGTGGCTTGAGCGAATCCAAGAGCGTCCGGCGACGCAGCGAGCTTACGCCAAAGCGGATCTTTTTTCCAAAGATGCCGTCATGGGCGAAGAAGCCAAAAAAATTCTTTTCGGGGCGGCTAAAAGCTCTAAATAGTAAAAAAGTCTGCTCGTAAAGACGAACTAGCTAGAATACAAGCAGGATCAGGCGGGGACTTTAGAAAGTCCTCGTTTTTTTTGAAAAATTATGCTTTTATTCCGTCCATGAAAACTTCTTCAATCTCTGTTTTAAAATCCTCGACCGTTAAATCAAAACCCGACCCGAAAACTTTAGGATTTGGAAAATATTTTACCGATCATATGTTTGTTGCTAAGTATACCGCTGCCAAAGGCTGGCATGAGGCCACAGTTGGTCCCTATAGTCCTTTTCAATTAGATCCAGGTGCCAGCGTTCTTCATTATGGACAAGCCCTGTTTGAAGGAATGAAAGCCTTTCGCCAAGATTCTGGAAAAGTGGTTTTATTTCGTCCCGATTTTAATTGGCAGCGCATGACAGAAGGTGCGGAACGACTTTGTATGGAAGCTCCGCCCAAAGAATTATTTCTTGATGGTATTGAACAGCTTGTAAAAACAGATGCCGCCTGGATTCCGAATGGTCCAGGCTCACTGTACATTCGCCCGACTTTGATCGGAACCGAAGCTTTCCTGGGGGTTAGGCCCTCGGATGAAATTTTATTTTTTGTGATTTTGTCTCCGGTTGGAAATTATTACGCGGAAGGTACGGCGCCGATTAAAATTTGGGTCGAAACAAAATATGTGCGCGCAGCCCCCGGTGGATTAGGTTACACGAAAGCCGCCGCTAATTATGCGAACAGTTTAAAAGCCGCTTTAGAAGCTAAAAAGAAAGGTTATTCGCAAGTTCTATGGTTAGATCACTTGCGCGAATTGATTGAAGAAGTTGGGACCATGAATGTCTTTTTCGTTTTCGAAAATGAAATCGTCACGCCGTCTTTGGATGGCACTATTTTAGGTGGCGGAGTCCGCGCCTCAGTGATTCAACTTCTAAAATCGTGGAAATTACCCATCGTTGAACGCAAATTAAAACTATCTGAAGTCGAAGCCGCCGCAAAAAATGGAACACTGAAAGAAGCCTTCGGTACCGGAACAGCCGCGGTCATTAGTCCTATTGGTGAATTAGCTTCTGAAACCATGAAGATACCACTTAATCATGGAGTTATCGGTGAACTTTCGCAGCGAATCTATAATGAATTAACGGGTATCCAATTTGGAAAAAAACCTGATCAGTTTGGTTGGCTAAAAGAAATTTCACTTTAGGAGCCTTAATTAAGCGGGGTCAGCAATAGCCCGTAGAGCTTCAGAGTTACGGTTCTCTGATAAGTTATATTATGTTACATCAATAGTGGGTTTTAATCGAGCTTACGGTTTTAACCGCTTCAGAGTCTTCTTTTAACTTCCGAAAAAGAATCATGAAATTAAGTATTTACCGAAACTTACTGATCCGGCTTATGGCAGTCAGCGTGACATCATCATT
>JAYTHR010000045.1:0-1979 GCA_043732425.1 Bdellovibrionales bacterium | reverse complement strand
TCGTTGTTGATGATCTGGATAAGTATTTATTTGCCTTCGCTAAAGCCAGTGACTTTAGAAAAGCGCTGGCGGGTGCAAAAATCACCGGGACCGGTCGCAAAGGCAAATATTTCTGGATCGAACTCAATCGTAAACCGTGGCCATTATTTCATTTGGGGATGACCGGCAATGTCGCGATCCTAGATCCCTCAGCAAATGCGAAAACGCATGAAAATGTTTGGGGCGGCGCTAAACTGTGGAGTCAGCGCGATCAGGATTTACGGAAGCAATTGTTATTCTGCCACTTAATTATTAAATCACACAAAGGATTAGAATTAGCCTTGATTGATCCGCGTCGCTTTGGTCGGGTGTGGCTGACAGAAGATCCGTGGCAACATTCCCGTGTAAAAAAACTGGGTTATGATCCCTTGCTGGATTTTCCGTCGGTCAAAATACTGGGTGAAAAATTAAGTCGAAGAAAAAAAGCGATCAAGGCCGTTTTGCTGGATCAATCTTTATTTGCAGGAATCGGCAATTGGCTAGCGGATGAAATTCTTTTCCAGGCTCGCTTATCTCCGCACCATCAAGCTGCTAATTTAACGGCCGTGCAAATAAAAAGTTTACATAGAAATATTTTAGCCGTGGTTAAAAAAGCCGTTGCGGTTAATGCGGATTACGAACGCTTTCCGAAAACCTGGCTGTTTCATCACCGTTGGGGAAAGATGAAAGATGCTAAAACCAGTCACGGAAAAAAAATAATTCACGAAGAAATTGGGGGCCGAACGACCGCGTGGGTTCCCGGCTGGCAAAAGTAGAGCGAAATTAGCTTTCAAAAATAAATGAGTTCAATTTAATTTAAAGACAAAATTGTCATTTAAAAGTCTCAAACTGGGAAGAAGTTCGACCGACCTCCGACTAAGGTTGAGATCATCCGGACAATTGGGTAATGGCTCGACAACAAATCTTGCAGATACGGCCAGCACTTTAGGTGGAAATTTACCTATCATTAATTTAGGAACCGGTCGCACGGCAACGTCCATCGCAGTTGGTTACACTCACAGTTGTGCGTTGTTAGATAACGCCAACAAAAATAGTTGGTGGTAACACGATGACTTGCTTTATGAATGCGGCAGGTGCCATGCGTTGATTCGGATTAGGTGCAAGCGGTCAGTTACTTCCGGGTTCGACTTCGAATCTGGGTAGTGCGGCGAATGATGTCTTTTCATCGGCCAACGTCAATATGGGAACCGGAATTTCAGCCACAACTTTGGGGTTGGTTTTTACACTGTCTGCGCGGTAACGAATAATAAGCGTCTAAAATGCTGGGGAAAATCGTTAAATGGAGCTACCGGTAACGGGTACACAGCAAATAACTTGGGTGACGTCGTCGGTGAGCTGGGCGATAGCCTTCCTTATTTAAATCACTAGAAGTAAATTTTAATTTTCATATTTCTGACCACAGTTTTAAAAAAAACTGTGGTCAGGCATTCTCAGTTTTTTTCATCTTTGAAATATTTACTTCCACCATCTAACCTTGAGGTCGGTGAAGTCGGTCTTAAGGCTTTTCAAAATTTTCTATCAGTAGATTCATGCTTAGATCGAATTTGGTTGCAACGTTTGCGTAGCGTTATTATATATTTTGGTTGAAACCCGACGAAAATACGGGTGCTGTGCGAACTCAGTGAATGAATCCGAATATAAGCCGACAATAGGGGTTGGCGTTTCTACTAGGCACCGTAAAAGCCTAACTAATTGGAGAACAAATGAATGGCTTGAATCAGTTGATCTTTAGAACGCAAAAATCTGTTTTTTCCTTTGTCTTCATTTTAAGTTTTCTTTTTCAGTCGCTCGCTCTAGCTACGGGCTCATTTCCCGAGGGGCCTGAATTATCCGTGACGCCCGGTAAACTTTGCGAAAGTTCGGCCGTGAAGCGCTACCCCGAACAGATTTCTTATTGTGCCAGAAATGTATCTCCGAGTACGAAAGATCAGCTGATCAAA
>JAYTHR010000044.1:0-1982 GCA_043732425.1 Bdellovibrionales bacterium | reverse complement strand
AAGCAGAACATAATATTTTGTCGCGCTCACTTTTCGAAATAGAAGGCGTTCGGCAAGTTCACTTTTTTCAAAATGTGATCACGGTCACTCATCAGTTTGATACGGATAGTGAAAAGTTACAGAAAGAAACTTGTGCGGTTATTCAAACGCGTATGTCAGTGCATAATCCTAATCAGACCGTACTGGATGAGAAAAAAATAGCTCGTCAAAATTTATCTCCGGAGCTTCAACAAATCGAAGAAATTCTAGATCGCACCATTAGACCTGGTCTGCAGGGTGACGGCGGTGATATCGAAGTTATGAAATTAGAAGAAAATAAGATTTACGTCGCCTATCAAGGAGCGTGCGGAACTTGTCCGAGTTCAACTTCAGGAACACTGATGGCGATCGAGGGAATTCTTCGCGATGAATTTAATCCATCGATTGAAGTTATTCCGATTTAGTGAACTACGTTTTTTAGGTCAACCGGAGCTTTGTAGTCAGATTTCCCCATCTTATTAAAAGCTTTCGCTTCTGCTTGCTTTGACTTTTCATACTGTTGCACGACGTACTCGAAAGAGTCCTCGGGCCGTGACGACAGCAAAGCTTCACGGTGAAGTGGAACGTTATCAATCGATCCGTTTAAAGAAAAGCTAAGAAATGACTTTTTTGTTTTATTGTAGCCTTTAATTTTTAAGGTAAGGGTTTGAATTTGATTTGCCGAAAACTCGGTTAAGAAGCCTTGCTGATTTCCTTCGGCCACGGAAACATCGTCAGGTAAATTCCACGAAAAAGATAACCCGGCGGGCAGGGGCTTGAAAGCCTCGATAGACACTTGCACGGTAGAAAGATCTTTTTCGGTTAGTCCGATCTGGATATTTTTAACTTGAATATCAAAGACGGTCTTAGCAAATTGTTCGCTCGCCATTTTCCCCATTTTCATTGAAGCTAAGTAGCGATTGGGTGAATTCGCTTGTTGGATATATTTAACCGAGCCATAACCAACTAAGGCACTTAAGGCCACAACAGAAAAAGATTTTAATAAGTGGCTGTAGGACATAAATTACCTCCGGATTGATCAGTTAACGTGTAGGAATATTCGGTGCCGGCAGCGATTGGAATACCCGCAGTGAATGCTCTGATATTCAGTAAGTATTTTCCCGCTGCATTTAAAGCAGATAAATTAAGAAGTTTCTTTACACCATTACCTGCCGTGCGATCGTACCGGGCCATGTCGGCCGATGTGGTTTTTTGGCCCGCAGTACACGTGCCATTCAAGGCGACGGCAATGCAGTCTTCGTCGTAGCGGTAGCCTTCATTATATAAAATGGAATCAATATCTAAAGTGGTTCCAGCAACTTTTGAAACGGTTAACCAAATTTCGTTCACTCCAGATAAACTAGAAAGGTCGACGTAGTAATAATGGTTAGAAAAACGCTGATCAGACAGGTTATTCGAATCGAGACCACTGTCGGTCCGTGGTTGGAGCTTCAAACTGCATGTTGTCGCGCCAGTGGCTACTAATTTTATACCGTAAGGAACTTCGACTCGAAACCCACCGACGGTGTAGGCGGCATTGCTTTCTCGCTGTTGGGCTTCATCCGTATTTAAAATACTATCGATGGCTGCGGGCATACTTCCACTGAAGGCCTGATTCAGGCGACTATAAAAACGGGCGGGACTACGAAATGGGTACGCAGATTTTCCCATTCCAATTCCGGCAGGATCATTTTCTAGGGCTTGCCAGATTTTTGAAAAGTAATTTGTTCCCGAGCAGCCCGAAGCACACGTGTTAGTTGATTTATATAGACTTCTGGAAACGGAAACTTCGCGCACCAATCCTTCGCCCGGATTTAAAGTACTATCCACTTTATCAAAATACCGCGTCCCGTTTGCCGTTGAAACTGATTCGGGATTATTGCCAGCTTTAGTGAAGTTCAGCCGAATATATTCGGCCCCGCTAGAGACGCCAGTGCCAGCATCTGTGTAGCCCGTGGTATCTA
>JAYTHR010000043.1:0-6872 GCA_043732425.1 Bdellovibrionales bacterium | reverse complement strand
GCCGTGTAGGCGTTCTCACGACTGAAACCAACGGTTTGGTCAAAGTTTGCCAATAGATCATCTAAAATACCTAGGCCGTGAAGTGCAAAAGCCGGAATTTCGAAGCGCGGTGGCTTAGCTCCGGCTAATTTAGAAATTCTTTGGAAGACATCTTTAATCAACATATTTTCAGATGATAAAATATAACGTTCTCCATTTTTACCTTTTTTCCAGGCTAATAAAATCCCTTCAATGACATCTTCGACTGGCACTACGTTAACTCCGCCCGATGTGTAAAATGGAAGCCGGCCTTTAGCCGCTTTTATTTGATTTTTTCGGCTGCCTTTTCTGGCGTCTCCGAACCCGTAAATTTGGCTCGGGTTAACGCACACGGCGCGAATTTTATTTTCGTTCACTGCTGCCATAACAATTTTTTCGGCTTTTCTTTTAGTTTCGAAATATCCCAAATTTAAGGGACCGATGGTATAGGGCGAAGATTCGTTCATGACGACGGGATTTTTTTCAGCCCCGACGGCAACAACAGAAGACAGGTGAATTAATTGGGGAATCTGCAGCTCATGGCAGGCTTGCACCACGTAAGAAGTCCCCTGCACGTTGACCCGATCCATTAGAGACCGTTGGGACTTTTTGTAGGCGATAACTCCGGCCAAGTGAAAGACTGTATCTTGATTTCTGAAATTTATTTTCAGAGATTCCAGATCAGTGACATCTCCGTAGACGAAGTTTGGCATTAAGTCATCTAGCTCACTGAGATCACTGTTTTTTCGAACAAGCGCACTGACGTGGTGACCTTCGGCGAGCAGTCTTTTCGTAAGCCAAGAGCCTAAAAAGCCATTGGCGCCCGTGATGAGGACCTTCATAATTTTTCCTGCTTTGTTTTCAGCAGCACGCGCCTCGCAAGTTGGGAAAAAACCAAACCACAAAGAATTCCCATGAAAGCTCCGACCAACACATCGGAAGGGTAGTGCACGCCGTTGTAGACCCGGCTGTAGGCAATGACTGACGATAAGAAAACGAGTGGAACTGCGGCTACGGGGAAAAAGGCCGACGTGTAAGTTGCAAAAGTAAACATATTCGAAGCGTGATTAGAATAAAAACTCTTACTGTCGGCGGGACTTTTTTGACTGACAATCAGTTCGGAGTTTTGGAACGGGCGTGGTCTTAAAAAATGATGTTTAACTTGAGCACCGATAAAATCATTAAATGCTAAGGAAAGAATTAAAACTAGAAACAGACTAAGACCTGTCCGACTAAACTTTCGATAAAAACAAAATAACAAAAGAGGAATAACCACCCACGCAAAAAGGGGTGCCTTATGCAGATCTGTAATCCATGGGAAGAATTGATCCTGCCACGGGGATGCCGACGTTTGATTGATGAATTCTAAAACTTTATAATCGAACTGCAAAATTGAATCAGCCATAGGCACCTAAGTCTAGACCGAAACAGATCAACGTGAAAGCATTCTTTATGTATGGCAGACTTTCATCTATGGATAGATCTACTTATATTGGACTTCTTTTAGGTGTGGGCGGAATTTTTCTGGGGAATTTTTTAGAGGGGGGTCACTTTGCCTCTTTGATGCAAGGCACAGCTTTCATCATTGTTTTCACCGGAACGTGCGGCGCCGTTTTAGTTTCAAACCGGGTTGCTGACTTGAAGCTAGGCTTCAAACTTTTTAAACAAACTTTTCGCGAATCAAAATTAGATTTCAATCAGCCGATTTCAGAAATATTAGAATGCGCTAAAATTGCAAAAAAAGAATCGACACTAGCTTTAGAACCAAAGCTAAAACAAATTCAAAATCCGCTGCTACATGAAATTTTAAAAAACGTTATTGATGGCGTCGACGTCGAACTGACAAGAAAAATTTTCGAATATCGCATTGAAAAAGAAGAAGCCAAATTATTATCAGCGGGACGCATTTGGCTGGATGCGGGTGGATTTTCGCCCACGATCGGGATCATTGGCGCCGTTTTAGGTTTAATTCATGTGATGGGTAACTTAACAGACACATCAAAACTGGGCGGGGGAATTGCCGTTGCGTTCGTCGCCACTGTTTACGGCGTTGGTTTTGCCAATTTGATTTTCATTCCCATCGGAAATAAAATAAAGAAAAATGTTTTTGAAATAACGCGCCATAAAGAAATGATTTTGGAAGGGGCTCTGCTAATTGGGACCGGTCTGAATGCTCAATTGATCGAGCAAAAACTTATTTCTTATATGAGTGATCATGTCCGACGATAAAAGAAATAGAAATGAAGAACCTGAGAATCATGACCGCTGGTTAGTCTCCTACGCCGATTTTATAACTCTTTTATTCGCATTTTTTGTGGTCATGTACGCGACTTCGAGTAACAACCAAGAAAAACAGAAATTATTTCAAGACTCTGTTCGGGTGAATT
Source organism: Bdellovibrionales bacterium (assembly GCA_043732425.1). Classification (GTDB taxonomy): domain Bacteria; phylum Bdellovibrionota; class Bdellovibrionia; order Bdellovibrionales; family Bdellovibrionaceae; genus Pseudobdellovibrio. The sequence goes on along the minus strand of JAYTHR010000043.1, from coordinate 4,467 downwards.
TAAAACTGGCCGGAAATAATCCTCAAGGTGATTCGGGCGGTCAAGATGTTGTGCCTGGAACCGGCGAGAAATCCATCGAAGCCATTATTCCGCTGGAAGGTTTTCCCAAAAATAGGGGCCCGGGTGAAACTCAAGATTACGTGAGCCGATTTATTGAAAAAAAATTAGACTCTGAAGATAAAGAAAAAGTTCAAGAACTTCGCCACGACGCTTTAGGCGTTCGCATCGCGCTGACATCGTCACAGTTTTTTAATCCTGGTGGGACAAAAATAAAAGTGGGAGCGTTGAAAGCCTTAGATAAAATAGCCCTCTTACTTGCTGAATCAGATCGTAAAATTGTGATTGAAGGACATACGGATAATACGGCTGTTTCGAAAGATGCTCCGTATGAATCGAACTGGGAACTGGCTTCGTTACGAGCCACCAGTATTGTGCGCTACTTTCAAAAATACCACCAAATTGATCCACGCCGGATGTCAGCTATTTCTTATGCGGACACCAGGCCCTTAAAAAGCAACGATTCTGAAGAGGGGCGCTCTCAGAATCGTCGTATTGAAATCTATATTATTTTAGATGATAAGTATCAGCAGTAATTAAGCTAAACAATCCATGATTTTTTCAAGTGTAATTTCATTCTCACCTGTTTTACCAATGGCCTTAGAAGCTTCTTTGATCGCATCAGTTAAAGACTTTCCGTTTTCAATTTCTTTTGCTAATTCAGATTTGAAATTTCCGGTATTTGTCAGATCTGCTAATTTCGCTAAAACAGAAGCTTCTTTAACAGTTTTAACACCCGCAGAAGATTCGCCGATGAACTTTAATTTCGCTTCGTCCTTAGTATCGATCGCTTTGTAAATGACAACTAATAAATCAGGATCACCCTGTAATAAAGCTTTCTTTATATTTAAAGATAAACCATTAACGTGTCCGGCAGCTCCGGCCATATCGGCAATGCTCGTTAAATACTTGTCTTTAGAACCCGTGTCTTTATGCTCCATAATCTCTTTAGCTTTTTCGCGGGTTAGCTCACGACCCGCTTTGGGCGCAGCAGCCATTGAAAACTGAGCAAAGGCGATTAGGGCGACGATAATAATTTGTTTCATTTTGATTCTCCTGTTTCTTTAAAGTTTAATTTCATATTTTATCTTTCAACTTAAATGCCATCTGTACTTACTTTTATGCGTTTTAATGTCCTGTTTCAGCCCCTAATGACGTTTTTTGCAGTTTTCGATTAAACCCTTAACAGCCGTGGGTCGACTGTGCACAGGCCTGTTTTTTTTCGTTTTTTTGAAATTTAACCAGTTCTTCTTTCGTGAATGTTAGACCTCGGCGCATCAGAACTTTCATGCGAACATATTTAGAAATATTCTCTGAGATATTTCGAAGACCCGCAGTCGCTGCTTGCACAACGCCCTGCTCGAAATTTAAAGTTTTTAAATCAACCGGTTCGTACTTATCGACATCCTGAGGCGAGTCTTGTCCGGGTAGTGGCATCGCGTCAGATGATTTTTGCAGAACCTTTAATCCCACTGTGGCCTCTAATGCCGACACTGCATTTTCAAACTGAGTTTCTAAAGCAAGATATTTTTTATAATCCAGCTGCGAAGCTGTTCGGTTGGCGTAAGCGCTGTCTTTTTTAAGTTCCTCGTCAGATCTAATTTGATCGTCATGGTTTAAATAGACGACGGGCTTCGCTAATTCACTGATAAGTAATTCTAACGTAGTCGAAATCTCTTGGTATTCTTTTTGAGTCAGTCGAGAAAGCACTGAACCTTTTTCGCCCAGAGCAATTTTTTTAGATTCATTTAAAATATTAACGTTACCCTTAGCGGGTAAATTAAATTTTGCTTTAGTGCGCACCAAATTTATAGTTTGCAAGTAGAATTCTTTCTCGAATCGGAAAGAATCTACTAAGCTGCTACCCATCAAATTGTCATTCAGCCAATTAAACTGTGTTAAACGATCTACGGTTTTGTTAATTAATGATTTTTGATCAAAAATATTTCCCATCGCTTGATCGACAAGTTCTGAGTAGCCCTTATCCCAGTTTTCTAAAGTTGCCGGGATCTGCGCCATCACGTGGCTTCTCCACCACGCATTAAAATCGGCAATTTTTTCTTTATCGCGGTAATCACCAAGCACGGCAGGGTCTAAATTGTGGACTAAATAATCCGTCATATTTTTATAGGTTTTATTCGTCGTCGGGTTCGTCAAAGTTTGAGTGTAAAATGTTTCAGACGAAACTCCGTGGCTGGTGGCGGCGCAGATTTCCTTGGCGTTTGTGGTGACTATAGACGGAGGCAGAAAATCAGGCTCCCACCATTTGATGCGACCATGAAGCGATGTGTTTTCTTTGATAAGCCCTTGGGAATCCCCGCAGATCATCGCGTGTGAAAGATACTGGCCGGCATCCGTAAAATTAACTTTTACCGTAGAGTCGACTAAGTCAAAGTCGGCCGTTTGTAACTGGCTTTTATTTTCTAAAACGAAAGCGGCATTAAATCCTTCACCCTGGTTTAAACGCGGACTAGGATTACCGATCAGCGCCGTCAGATATTTTCCAAAAAGTCTAAATTCAACGTTGTTGTTTGAAATAGATCGTTTGTACTCAACCATAAATTTTTGAAGTGCGATTCCTTGAAGCGTTGGATTTCCGCTAAGTAGTGATTGCACAGTTTGAGTCGCAAGATCCGCTAATTCATTGGGAATATGAAAACTTTTTATTTTATTTTCATTTATAATTTGATTCGCCGTAGCCACTAAGAACTGAGACTGCAGTTTCTCGAGATCAGAAGGATTTGATAAGTAAGCATTTTCTTCTTTTAAATTCGATCCCGGAGTCGCGATAAAACGAACTCCAAAAAGAGGCAGTGTGCGGTATGGATAAATCGGAATATTATTATAAGCCGATGTCGACAGGTGAGCCGAATCTGTCTCGGGCAATTGGATGCGATAAGAAATGTTTGATGTGCTAAATAGATTCGTTAAATACGTCTTGTAAAACGCTTCGCTGACTTGCAACTGGTTTATTATTCGAGTTGTCATCGTTAGCCATGAATTTAAATTGGTTTCTGCATCTGAATTGAGGTGATCTCTCCAACCTTGAAGTTGAGTGGTGAAGTTTTTAATTTCTTCAGGTAATGACGTTTCAAATTTTTCGAAAGAATAAACACCTTCAACACTGTCTTTATTGGGTCTTGATGTGGGGTCAAAAAGGGGTCGTAGTTTTGAAATTTTAGCCGTGTCCCACTGGTATTTTCCACCCACTTCAAAAAGCCCGTTGAGGTAGGACTCATCGAAAAATTTAAATAATAAAGGTTTAAATAGGTTATTAAAACCGCGTGTTAATGTATTGCTTAGCAGATGATCAACACCTACGAAAAAAGCGAATTGAGTTAATTTTCCGACGATCGCAAAAGACTGAATCGCTAGACGAGACGGGGTTGCTGAAAAAGCAATTCTAACAAAAAGCATTTCGAAGCCTGCTTTTTCTCCCGCCTTCAGTAATGAGCTGTAAAGTGCTTTAGCTCCAACAGAAATAGTTTGGTTGGCACTATTTTGCAAAACCTCAGTAGCCCCTTGAACAATAAGTAGCGAAAAAATTTGGGGCAGATACTTTTGAGATAAATTTCTTGTCGACCAGATTTGGTTGGCTTGGTTACAAAGCTGATCTGATTTTTGTTTCTCTTCGTTAAACTTTTCTAAAAGGGAACCGTTTAAAGCAGGATGCGGCTTTGCCGGTAGCCAGCTGTTCGCACAGGATTTAATCGTACTTCCTAGGTCTGCAACAATTGAAGAAGCTAATGAACCCGCAGCCATCGCGTGATAAGCTATTCCGCGTATCTTAAGCGCCTGCATTTCAGGTGTTAACGACGAGGACAATCGATTCGTTTTAAATTCAGAATAAAAACCATTTGCTGCCATAAAAGAATAAAACGAAAGGGTAGCTACAGGATCCTTCAAGTTTAAGACTTGTTCTTGAAACAGCAGTGGATTTCCGCCGGCATTATTCCACATGGTCATGAAATTAATGGCACCAGTCGCTACGAAAAAACCAAAAGTATCTACCGGAAGCTTCATCAACGAATGAGAAAAAACTCCTTTTTCTTTCGCGACAATCTGTTCTTCCTGAGCAAGTCGATTTAATTCAATCCGAAATTTTTGAAAGTAATTGGGATCGGGTTTGGCCGGGTTAAATTGAATGCGTTCCAATAATTGCTGGGCGTCTTCTTCCGCGTGGGCCGCTGTTTGAGTCCACTTTTGGCGCTGAGCTAATTTTGACATTGAAACAGCCATACTTTGAGCTGCGAAAAGCAAAGTGATCAAGCCTGTCAGAAAGTGTTTCATTATTAGATACTCCCGTTAGCTCTTAGAATTGCAAAAACAAATCCTGTTATAAGCAATTACGAAGAGTCAGGGCGTATCAATTCGAGAATAGGCAAAAGCTGTCACAGGGTGTGATCAAGA
>JAYTHR010000042.1:0-1993 GCA_043732425.1 Bdellovibrionales bacterium | reverse complement strand
AAAACACAGCGATATTACCGACGTATTATCAAAGAATTTTTTAGCTTCTATCCCAATCTGTATATTAAGACCACGCAGATCACTCACCTGTCGCTATTCATTAAGACTTTTGGTGACCATGCTGATTCGACTCGAAATACCTATAAAAATGCCCTGGCATCGCTATTTTCTTTCGCTCAGAAAGTCGGGTATATCGAAAGAAATCCCGCTTTAATGTTAGAATCCATTAAAACGGCAGACCGCCTTTATTCGAAAGTTTTATCCCGAGAACAAATGGAGCAAATGATTTTAAAAGAAAAAAACGAAAGAAATCGTTTAATCTTAAAAATCTTTTATTTTACGGGAGTTCGGGTTGATGAACTTTGTAAGTTACGAAAGAAGCATATTCAGAAAACTTCAGCAGATGCTTATTACTTATTAGTGGAAGGAAAAGGTAAAAAAGTACGCTCCATTAATTTACCAAGTCATTTGGTGATCGATATACTGAATTATGCCGATAAAATATCAACTTTCTTTCTATTCACATCAGGTTTATTTGTTGGAAAAGAAACATTCGAAAAACCATTAAATCCCAGCCAAGTTTTTAGGATCGTGCGGGCGGCCGCTAAAAATGCCAAAGTTTCAGTGGTGCCGTCACCCCACTGGCTGCGGCATACATGCGCGACCCATTCCATCGAGGCCGGTGCGCCCATTCACGTGGTACAAAAAACGTTGGGGCATGAGTCTATTTCGACGACTGGAAAGTATTTAGATATTCGACCGAAGGAATCAGCCGGAGATTATTTAAAGAAAATAGATGAAGCTACTTAATTTTAGAAGTGGCTGAAGCAGGGAGCCGACGATTTCGGCCACGCATCGAAAATACGCAGTAACTGCAGATAGCCAGCATCAGGCCAGAGATAAACATAATTACTGATGTTTTGTAATTAGCGATCGAATACACGGAAAGAAGTGCGTAAAAGTAAGGGCGCGACTCGTATTGAAGTTTCTCAATGGTTTCCATATTGCTTCCCCCGTTCTAATAGTCTGAACTAGGACTAAGAGAAACAAAAGTTTTTTTCGAAAAAGTTCTCAATTTGAGATGGGTAAAGCTACTAGTCGTGAAGCCATTTTTTAAAGCCTAGCTTTTGGGCCTTTTCTAGATCGGCTTCAAGAATTTCAAACACATTACAAGTTCCGGTCGGGTGACCGCAAAGCTGAATGCGCATCAAGCCATCGTGCTTATTTTCAGAAGAGAAAATTTTAATATTTTCAAGCTCTTTGGCCATCACATCTAGGTCTGTTTTTTTACCCTGCCCGCATTGTAGCGAACCGTCTGGTTTATAGATGCGTACATGTTGAGTCAGATCCTTATCGGAAGTCATAGTTTTTTCAATTCCTTGAACTTTTTCAGCTGGTCGTTCTTCGATTTTGCAGGGAGTATTTGAGCAATGAATAAGGCCTAAACTGGCTGCAACTAAAGTTACTAATTTCAAATGGGGCGGAAGTGAGCTTATTTTTTTTAAAATTCGACGCATTCTTGTCTCTTTACTTTCTTTTAATTTCTTAAATAATCAATCGCAGCTTTAGAAATAAAATCGGCATGAACCGCATAAACATTTCCTTCGCCCGAAATAAAATAAATCAATTTATTCTCGACAGCAGCGCTGGGTTTCGAAAAAACTCCCCGGCCCGGTTCAAAAGAACCTTTCAATTGACCCGTTAAAATGTCTAACAAAAGCAAGCTTCCTTGCGACTCGCCGGTGACAACGTAGCCTCGGAAAAGAATAGGGTCAGTTAGGATACCGCTCTCCGTTTTGTACTTCCAAATCTCGTGGCCATCATTTTTTGAAACGTTGCTCAGTTCACCCTTAGAGGTGCTGAAAATAATTTTATCTCCAACAAGAATGGGTGTGCTGATCCCGCCACTTTTAACGCTCCAAATGATTTCACCCTTTGTTCTTGAGACACAATAAAGTTTATCATCGTAGCTGTTGATGTAAATGAAATCTCC
>JAYTHR010000041.1:0-19539 GCA_043732425.1 Bdellovibrionales bacterium | reverse complement strand
CTCAGCAGTTTATCGCGAAAGGTTTAGCAGGATTTGCAATACAAGATCTTTCCGAGAAAAATTCCGGATTAGAGCAACCAGAAAAAGCTGTGACCGGTCCCCACACAGAACGAAGAACAAAGCGGCTTTGGAAGTACCGGCCGTTTACCCGCGTGGTTAAGGGGTATAAGGCTTATCGTATCGTGCGGGATTATATCTTACTGAACGAAGCCGAAGCGCTTGGTGTTATGGCTTACTCGAAGACTCGGCTTCGGTGGTTGTCAGACGCTGATTTAATTGGGATAAGGTCGCATCCAAGTCCGGAAATGAGACCCGGTTAATTTTTTGTACACGCGTCTGAGCTTATGAATAAGACGCACTTCACTATTTAATCTGAGTTTGCAAATTGCGCCCGTGCTTCGAAATCGCTGTAGGCCCGAAGGAATTAAAGACTTTTTTTGTTTGTTGATTTTTAGAGTGTCTAACACTTTGACGCTTTTTAGTCTGCTTATCCGATATAGAAGCGGGGCGTTTGGCTATGTTTTGGCAGTGGCTTAAGACCTATGATTCACGACCTGTTTTCTAAAATTAATTTGGCCGTAATAATTTATTCGCTAGTCAGCGGAGCTGTTGTCGTAGCTCGTCCCATTTGCGGTACATTGTTCTTACAGAAATCTGAAGTTCAGACCTTGGTGGACATAGATGCCGTGAAACAATGGCTTAAATGGGAACAACAAGCGAACTTTGCTATTTTTAGAAAATCTGCAGAGCCCGTTTTAGTTCCGCACTTACAAGTTGATGCTACTGCTTTGACGACCACACTTTTGCCATCGGCTCCCACAAATTTGAAATCGCTGATTGGCTCAGGCGAAGTGATCAGTTGGTTTAAACACCCCGCTAATAAAAATCAGCGGATTCCCTATTTTCACGAGACTTCCAAAAATCATCTGAGTACTTATTTCACTGCCTCACGGTCGTTGGCCGTGATTCTGGAAAACAACGTCTACACTTTAAAAATGGCAACCGACTATCCCCACGGACCGAACACGGCTTTTCGACCCGGAAAAGGAAGCACGCAGGAGGATGTTCAAGATGGGATCAATCGAATGCACTACATCGAAAAAGTCGATGCTCAGATTGGCACAGATCAAGATTTGATCCTCGCCAAAGAAGTTGCCATCGTCGCCGATAAGAAAACGGGTGAAGGTTACCTTTTTCGTGACCTGTCATTTATGAATGATGGAAATTATTATTTACCGGCGCTAAGTCTTCCTTACGTCGGAAGGCAAATTGCCGAGCTCAATCATGAAAATGCTGACCTGTTTTGGAAAAAAAATTATGCAGCGGTGCTAGGTCGCGCAAAGGCAAAACTTCTTCTGCGTTACGGCTTACAAATGGAAACTCCGAACGCGCAAAACATGCTAATTCAGTTAGACAGAAATCTGCGTCCAACAGGCGCGATCGTGTTTCGAGATATCAGTGATTCCATTTTAATCGAAGCTGTCGCCACGGGTTTAGGTGAAACAGAAACTTTAGAAAATGATCTTAAACTGGGAGTCCGAAATGGAGCCTCGATCGAACCTTTTTGGTGGAACTCGGCCTGGCATTTTGATGAGGCCGGCACTGATTCTATTGCCAAATCAACCCTTGAAAATTGGGGTCAGGCGCACGATGAGGCTTACAAAAAAGAAATAGAAACAGCACTTTCAATTCAGCTTGATGCCTTCAAAAATATTGATAAAAATAAAAAATTTGATGCGGCAATGTCTTCTTCCGCGGTTCGTGCAAAACTTTCCAGTTATCGGCAACGACAAATTCTGAAATATAAAACTCTTCAGCTTATTCATAGAGAATTTTAATTTTCCCAACTTAGTCTTGCCTACAGCAATGGCTTAGAACTCGTATTTTGAACTTCAATTTTGAACTTGTGCTCAGTCTAGAATCTAAGAGGGTTCTTATTCCTGCAAGGTTAGCTTAAACATCGCCCAGGCTCTGCTGGCATCACGAAATCGTCCTAAAGCCGTGCCTTGGGCTCCGTCAAATTTATCGACTCCCAATAAAAATTCGCTGCGACTTGATACCGGAAAACTCAAATTCAGCTGCGCTAAAGTGCTCGCATCGGAAGTAAATGCGGTCAGCAGGGCTTCAACAGAAAGATTTGATGCAAAACTTTTTGCAACACGGATATTTGCCGCCGCTTGAGTTGCGTCTCGTCCTAGCCAGGCCGCGGGCTGCAGATGACTTTCTGAATACTGAAGTCCCAGTTGCCATTTATCGATACCGGGGAAGTCAATTCCTACGACCGCGATTAACTCGTTGGACGTGTCGGAACTAATTCCAAGCGGAGTTTGCGTGTTCATTTCTCGATTCAGGTGCTCTAGAACTTCTGCACGTAAAAGATAACCCATAAGATCATACGTTGCGGTCGTCCCGAAAGTTTGCAGCGGTTTATAATCCGGAGACGCCGTAATATCCGTCGGCGACGAGCCGAATACAATGCGATACACCGGCATGCGATCATTGTAATTTAAATAAAACAGAGATAAATCAAGTCCTCCGGAAAATTGCTGGGTGACACGAGCTCCATATTCACTTCGAGTGGGCGCACTCGCAGGATCTCGCTGAATCACTAAACTAGAAGGCACCATCCCCGCTGCTTTGAAGGGATTAAAATCACTGCCCGCGCTGGGAAGTAAATTGAAACTGGCTTTCGGGATAAATAAAGTTTGAAAAGATATGCTGGCAAAAATCCATTGTAAGTTCACCATTGCGGTAGAAAGTCGATTTCGTGAAAGATCACCCAGCCCAGCTTCCCGGAAGTCTTTTGGATTTACAATATCTGCATAATAGCTACCGAATGTTTCGCCCCACACGACTTGTTGATAGCCTAACCGCGCCCGCAAAACATTGCCTTTATACTGCAGATAATTATCTCTCGGGAAAAAACTTTGGGAATCTTTTTTAGCCACATCGCCCGCAGAATACCGATCCGTATTACTAGCATAAGCCGCTTCGACCTCGGCGCGTAGGCCTAAAACGGCTGACCATTCTTTGTTAAATTCCATTTTTTGCTGATATTCAAAAGTATGTCGATTGGTGGCGACGTCGGCGGGACCTAAAAGATGCACACCATAACGCGCATCAAACTCAAGTTGATACGAAAATTTTGCGGCTTGGGCGTGCGCTGGCCCAAGAACAGTGATAAAAAAAAGACTGCTAATTATTAAGAGATTCTTTATTAAAAAAGGAATCATTCAACTTTTCTTTCTTGTACCCGCTAAACGTTAATATAGATTTTTGATTCTGATTAATAAGACTCACAATTTCCATCTTGGTCAGCAAAGTCCGCCCGAAAAATACCTTGGGTGCTGAGTAAGTTGCCGATTTCAATTCCTTACCCCCATCCGATTTAAATACCGCTTTGACCGGAGTGTAGTTTTTCGCATCGACCCAGTATTCTACCAAAGGATAAGTTACTTCCGATTTTTTTTTCTTTAAACTTAGATGTATCGTAACTAAGTTTTCAACTTTTTCATTTCCTTTCACTTCCACATCATAATCTTCGCCGAAGTTAGTGCGCGCAATATCACCATTCGAGACTTCACCCGTTAACTTCTGCTGCATACTGATCCGCGTAGGCCTTTTAATATCCGGAGTGAAAAACCACATATCATCGTCTTTCATCAAAAGTTTTCGCCCGACTTGCCGCTCTGGAAAAATAGTTTCAACCAGGCTAGAATGGGCGCCTCGAGAAAATATTTTAAATTTAGTTTTCTGAATATTAACACCTTTATAATCACTCACTTCAACGAAGAACGAATTATCTTGATCGATATACCGCATTTGATCCGCTTTTTTAACGATCTCGATTCCACTTAAGGCTAAAGCTTGCACAGATAACCCGAATACTAAAGCGAACGCTAGTTTTTGCATACGGAAAACTCCTCGTGAAGTCTATTATGGCGATCGGCGGATATGTTAGGAACTTCGAAGCGAACATCTTTATAAATCTGGACTAGACCGCAGCCGAGGAAACCTTGGAACAGCAACTGGAATAAATGTTTAGAAACTCTACCTGCATTCGGGCAAAAAAACTTAGCGTGGCCATAAAGCCGAACTTTTTACTTTCGGCCCAAAAGCCGAACTTTTTATTTTGAAGCACGGGCACTTTGACTCGTTGGGTAGAATAGACGAATACCTTGGGTGAAATATTTCTGACATTCCGAACTCTGACAGCACTGAAAAATGCCGGCAGCCTGTCCCAGCTGAACATGCCGTTGCGATTTAGCCCACTTAAAAGAATCGAGAGGAATTTCTTTATCTCGCCAAAAATAGGTCTTTGTTTTTTCTATTTCAGTCATCGGAAAGTTCTGGCACCCTTTATTTACCGTGCAGTGCTGAAGAAACGCCGTAGTTGAATTGACGATGCGGTCCTCACCGGCTTTCGTTTCTCGCGAAATACTAGCCAACTGGCCCGCAGAATTAAACTGCCACTGCTGCACATCTTTTCGCTGGCTGGTGCGAGTTTCAATTTCAATTTTTTTCCCCTCGCCAGCACAGCGTAAAGCCGTCACTCGTGGCGAATAATTTCCTAACAGTCGATCTAAGTTCCCATCTTCTCGCCATTGTGATTGTTCTATTAATGACAAATTAAAAAAATTTTGAAGGCACAGTGAAAACTGGGAATTGGCTAGGACCTCTTTGGGCGAAGCGCCGGACTTCATTCCCAACTGAAGCGCACAATTTTCAACGAATTTAGCACATTTTACAGAGTCACACGCTGATGTTTCAGAAGACATCACGAATCCGTTAATGACGGAGTCAGCGCTCACGGATTCGGGATTTATCAGATATTCGACCCCCGTAATCGCACCAGTCAGTGCCCCACCCGTCGCCAAGCCCGCTAGCCTAGAAATATGAAGGGCTGGCAATCGTGCTGGCTGGGCAGCTGCAATCAAAGATTTAGCCTGTTTCTGAAAAGTTTTATCAATACTTTTAGCGTAATTAGACTTGTTACTTTTCATAAAATCTTCTGTTGCTGAAAATTTTGTAGGTTCCTTCAACGGATCAATTGTTTCCAAATATTCTGAAAGCCGAATTTTATTTTTATTACGTAATTTTTCATCAGCAGAATAGACCCCATCAGTTTCTAATTTTTGTATCCACGCACTTGGCGAAATAAGTTTTCGACCGTCTTGTGCAATTTCCGCTTGTCGGGATTTGTAGGTGTCATAAAAATCTAAAACTTCAGTTAGGTCCTCGTGCAAATGAACCCAGTGGCCACTTTTTTTCAAAGAAGCATATTGCTTTTCCATCGCTTTTTTATCGGCTCCGTTGATATCACCGATCGCATTTTTTAAGATTTGACTTATCTTTTCGTGAACGTCGGCGGGAACCCCGACCGGGGCATGCCGAAAATCATAGCCTTGCATTTCAGATAGCACCTTCACGGCAGGAGCTACCGCTTTCATGCTTTTTCCGACGTCGTGAGCTAGTAATCCTCGGACGGTAGCCGCCGAATCCTGCACAAGCAGAGAAAATTCGGGAAAATTATGAAGAAGTTTGGGGTCTTTAGAAAGTTCTAGAAAAACTTCAGACAATCTAGCCCGGTGAGCTGCGGTTCGCGCTCTAAACAGCTTTTCCATTTGCGCGGCCGATGTTTGGCTGGTTTTGATATTATATTTCTGCAGCAGTGAATTTAACTCCTGAAGGCTTGCGGCAGTCACCTGCGGCACTTCGTTAGCTACTGTTTTTGAATAGGATAATTCGCCGCAACTTAGCAGTAAAATTGAGATTCCCATTTTAAGAATATTTTTAAAAGGAACCTGCGCTCTGTTTCCGGAAGCCAAAAGTTCTACACTTAATTCTGGCAAAAGCTTTGTCATTGACTGTATCCCCTTTTAAAACTCATTTAATATCTAATTTAATATCTAATTTAATATCAAGAGCAAACAGCGGACCGACCCATTAGCTACGAGCTGCGATTAAAACGAAAAAGTTTTGATATTTTTTTATTTTTTAGTCACTTGGCCGTGTGTCTCGAAAAAGTCCAACTTCAGCTTGAACTGTTACTTTTACTTTGCGGTTTTTTTTATTTGGTTTGCTTTCCAGGTCATCGCCGTCAAAATTCGAGTTCTTGCTGCGGGGTGATCAAAAAAAATAAACTCTTCAATGGGGCCGGGATCAGGCTTTCGGTACTCCGTTAACTTAAGATTTACTTCCGCCTCAGCATCAGGTTCTCGGGCCACGTTAAGGCCGAAGACATCGGCTTCTTGTTCCTGGGTTCGAATAATTGTGTTGTTGATTGGAGTCATCAAAAACATATAAATCGAAAATAGTGCAGCTACTAGGGGAATACCTGCCATATCGGCCAGATTTTTAATACTCCAATGCGGTTTACGTTTCACCGTAAACCAAGTAAAACTTCTATCTATAAAATTAAAACCTAGAAAAATGATAATCGCAAAAAGACAAACTGATTTATTAATATGATTTAAAACATAATGCCCCATCTCGTGCCCCATGACGGCACGGACTTCGGCTGGCGTTGATCTGCGAAGCAGATTATCATTTAAGCGGATCGAAGTTGTATTAAACAGTCCCGAAACATTCGCGCTCACGCGGTCACTTTGCTTGGAAGCATTGAATTCAAAAATATCCTCAGCTGGAATTCCGTTTGCTGCCGCCATGGCTAATAGGGATGTCCGTAGAGTGCCAGGCTGCACTTTTTTATAAGTATTAAATAAGGGATCAATCATAACCGGACCTAAGAAAGCGATGAGGCTCAAAGCTAAAATACACAGGCCCGTCCCTAACAGGGTCCAACTCTGCGGCCATTTTCCAAGCAAGTAATAAAGCAGTGATAAGATAAGACTACCAAATAGAAGTACTAAACCAATTCCAATTAATTGCTCACCGAACCAGGCTGAAAAAGTTTGATTTATTAATCCGTAATCGCGCTCACGAAAATAGTTCTGGTAAATGGCTAAGGGAAACGAAAGCAACTGAATCACGAAAAGGTAGGTCGCTGAGAATAGGATACGGTAAAGTCCTTTCGAACGAATTCTACTTTCTAAGAAATCCCGAAATTTTGCGGCCGCCCCAGTCCCTAAAAGAATCCAAGAAATAACCAAAAATGAAATAAGATTCCATAATTGCAACCAGTAGCCACCTTCGAAATAGGCGTTCGCGCGGTTTGCGGCAATAGGCGCAATTCGCTGCATATACATTTCAGTGGCGGCCAGTGGATCACGCGGCAGTTGATTCACCCACTGATCATCTACATTCGTGATCGCTGCGGCTCTAAGAGAATAATCAACGGGTTTGGTTGCGGCTGAATCAGCGTGGACGGGTATCTGTATTGAAAAAATAAATAATAATCTGATGATAAATTTTAAAAGTATCATGAAGCCTCTTTCATGACTTTCTGAGTAAAACTAATTAGCATGCAAGTCAAAGGGAGCCAGAATTGATTTCAACTCACCAGAGCTTTTCAGACTTTGTATTTGTTTATTGAATTTTTCAACCAAAGTCGAGTCCGAATTTTTCTTCGAAAAAGCAATGATATAAGTTTGCGCCGAGGCAATTCGAACTTCTAAGTTTTTAATTTCAAACTTTTTTGCAAAGTACTTTAAAACATCTTCATTTCCCACGACCACAGCCTTAGCACCGTAACGATCTTGAGATAATTTTTTAACCATCGTCTCGGTGTTGTTTTCATCCAGCAGGGTTAAATCTTTCAGCTCTGATTTCAGTTTTTCGGCCGCTTTATACGAAGTCGAGGCCCTCAGGGTTACAAGCGAGTAACCCTTCAAATCTGAGGGACTTTTAACAGTCTCGGCGGTCCCCTGCCGAACCATGTACACCAGGCGAGAAGATATTATCGGAACTGATTGCACCGAAAAACTTTCCCGGTCTGCATTTGGATTTAAACTTATTACGGCTTGCGCCTCGCCACTTTCGAGAAACAAAAGCGCGCGCTTCAAGGGCATAATTTCAAAAACACAATTCAATTGTAAATTTGCGCAGATTTTCTTTACAACTTCGACAGTTCCTCCGGTAGTCTTTCCTCCCTCACTCCAATTAAAGGGTGGGTATTCTTGACCGGCAAAAAGAATCTTCGTTAGTTCTGTTGCTTTTCCGATAGCCGATCCAAAAATTAAATAGACTAGAATAATAGCTTTAGATTTCATTTTCTTTCCGTGCTTTCAACTGCTGTTAGATCTTTGTTAAAAAAATAAGTGAAAAGTAGGCTGTGATTCTTCGTCCTTCGTGCGTTCAAGCTGGAAAAAGCAAATGACTTCCGTTTTTTTCTGAGGCTTAACGTTAAAAACAACAAAATCTGAACTCGTTATAATCATGTAAAGGCCCTTACCGGCACCGCCTTTTTCAGCACAGCCCGTTTCTTCCCCTTTGTGGTTTTTTTGAAGGTAAGTCTGAAGTGCGTCTTTTGTTAACGAGCCAAATGGATCGGTAACGCTGACCGCGAGAAACACGCCGTCGGTTCCGTAGCGCAGCGTAGCCCCTTGATCTTCCGTTAATTCGACCTGCTGCAAGCGTGAATAATGATTGTAAATAGCTTCACCTTTGTGGTCCGTCGGCGCATCGTAAATGGCGTTCATCAGCATTTCATCTGCTACCGTGTGAACTTGATCGAGAAAGGTCGAGCGCACGCCAAAGGATTTGAAATGCTCTTTCATTTTTTCGATTTCAGCTAATCGCTTGTGGGAACATCTGACTTTAGATTCAACAACGTGGGCTCCCCAAGAAAGATATTTCTCGAGACCGAAAATATCTTTATTTAAAATTTTTGCAACCGTTGTCGTTAAACTTTTAATAGTTAACGCACGATTTTCAGGATTTCTGGCGACGAAAAAAGGATGCGTCGGAAAGCGCTTCATCAAATCAAGATAAGAGGCCAAATCTTGACCTAACATCACGACCAACGGAAGTGTGGGCCACTGCGCTTTAATCACGGCGATACTATCCGCCATTTCCGCGTCAATTAAAACTAAATCTACTTTGGCAGCGGCTAAGGCCGGAATGAGTTCACTCCCTGACGAAAAAACTTCAAGCGCCACACCCGTTCCGCCTAAGGCTAGCTTTGCAATTGTTTGCTGCTTTTTATTTCCGGCGCATAAAAACACCCGCCGAAACACGGCAGAATCCTGCTTCTCGGAGAGATCAATCATGGGCTTCAGTAGCTCGACGGCTTCGCTGATGGTATTTGACCACTCCCGAAATTGATTCCCGGCGGCAGAAGGCTGACTCTGTTGTAAAGCTTGATTCATTTGTTTCGCGGTGATCGATAAATGGGTTTCAGAAATATTTTTAACCTTTTCAACTAGTTCTCGAGACCGACGGTTAATTTCGTTTTCTAAAGTTTGATTAAGCTCTTTCAAGCTTTTTTGAGTAATTTGCAATTCTTTATTGGTGGCTTCGAAACGCTTTGCCCGGTCGTTCGTACGATCTAACCTACGGACCAAAACTTGATTTAAAACCTGATTCATCAAATTTTTGAATTCAACTTGATCCTGCCGGGGCAAATGTCCCAGCTCGTATTCAGTTACAACAAAAACGGTAACCTGATCTAAAGCACGAACGGACGCTTTCACTGGACCTTTATTGATGAAGCTCATTTCGCCGAGAATTTCCCCGGGAGTTTCTAAAAAACTGACAGGCTGGCCGTCGACCAGAATTTCTAAATGCCCATCACGCAAAAAATAAAGGGCCTGATTTTCTTGCCCTTGCTGAAGAATGTGCTCGCCACCTTCGAAAGCGTGAACTTTAAATACCTGAGACAATGAGGCTAGCCGATCTTCAGAAAAGCCATTAAAAAAAGGAAAATAAGCAATTTCATGCTGAATATCAATAGGGCTAAGATCAGAAATAACCTTCATGTCTTCATGATCAGACATCACACTTATTTTGGCAATTTATTCTAGCTCAGGCCCGGCCTAAGCACCTCGCCTTTAGCACAGTGAATCCCATCATTACCCATCGGTTGCTTCCGCAGACCGGGACGTTTAAGCTGACTTTAGGTAAGGGGCTTTTAAATGGGTGAAGATAAAGTCTGTTTGTTTGACGTTAACGAAACGATTTTAAATCTTGAGACTTTGGATCCGATTTTTATCCAAATATTTGGACTGAAGGAGTACCGCGAAATCTGGTTTCAATCGGCGCTGAATACCGCCTTCGCTTTGTCGCTGACCGATTCCTACGTCAAGTTTAGTGAAATCTTAGAAACCACCTTAGAGACTCTTGCAAGTGCGCTGAAAATAAATATCAGCCCCGAACAAAAAAACAACTTCAAAGCAGCACTTGCTCAGCTTAAACCTCATAGCGATGTCATCAAAGGACTTTTAGTTCTTCGAGCCTTCGGTTACCGCATTGCCGCTTTGACAAACTCGACGCTTGAATCCACGATTCAGATTTTTGAAAAAAATAATTTGATTCCCTATTTTGAACGCGTGCTGAGTGTTGATTCTGTTCAGACTTATAAACCCTCAAAAAAAACTTACGCCTTTGCCGCTCGTGAACTTAAAGTTCAAAACCAGGATATTTGGATGATTGCGGCACACCCCTGGGATCTTCAAGGCGCAGCCCATGCAGGGTGCAAAACAGCGCTGATAATAAGAAACTCGAAGCCCGAAAATAATCTTTTCCGAAAACCTAATTTTCAATCAAATAATTTGTACGAATTAGCCAGTATGATAAAGGCCCAGGAGATAAAAAATGATGGGAAATAATAAAAAGAAATTCTCTTATGGGCTAGTTGCGGGACTTCATTTGATATCGACTCTATCTTAGTTCAAACAATACTTGCATCCGTTTGAAGCCGGAAATCTATTGTTCTTTGCAGCTTGGCCGATGCTTGCCGCTTGTTTGATGCTTTACAGCCTTGGGGATGATGATCATATTTTTACCGTTGGTTAGAAAAAAATTAGAAGCCCTTCGCTTTAAAATTTACTTTCTTAGCTCAGTAATTTCTTTATCGAAAGCATCAATCGTGTCCGCCGTTGAAATTTCAACCTTATTGGAATTTGCAAAAAGTTCTAATTTTTTATAACTTTCGAAATCTTTATGCTTCCAAAAAACGTAAGCCGTCGCACCAACGGCAGTGATGGCGCTAGCGGGTACATTTATAAAACTAAATATTAATATCGGATTAATTAAAACCACGGCAGCGGCTCCTGCTACTACCCCGGCACTTTGCATTTCGTGAAAGGCTAGAAGTTTCCGTTTCATTTGATCGACCTTAGGCTTTGGAATGGCGCCCCCACCTAAAACACGACAAGAATTGGCCTGCTCTGATGTGCACGCCAGTAAGATTAGGGATTGGTCCTTGGAATCGATTAATTTTCTGAAGTAAATCGTACTTTGACTTGCAAAGGTATTTAAAGAGAAAAAAGTGAGTAAAAAGGCCTTTGTTAAATTCATTTGCACTCCTACAGGACACGCAGCAGTTCTTAGTCCACCTTATTACGAATATACTCACTTTCACTGGATAGATTTTAGTCGCTAGCGCACAAATTTGCCTTGCACCCCTCAGGTGGTCTGCGTGAACATGTTGACTAAGAACTCTTAAGGTTTTCGCGTCAACTCCTGAAAGGGCTTAGCACAATGAAACAAATTTCACGTACCTTGTCGCCAGCTCATTTCATTTTTCCGCCGATCGCTATTTTATCATTATCACCCTATGCTTCTTCGGGCACTGCCCTTTTAGCGGGTGTGGTGCTAGCGCTGGTGTTTGGTAATCCCTACGTAGAACTCAGCAAAAAGTGGACTCATCGTTTGTTAAGCTTATCCGTTGTCGGGCTAGGTGCCGGTATGAATTTAGAAATAATTAGCAAAGTTGGATTGCAAGGTATTGGCTACACCATTATCGGAATTGGTTCGGCTCTTTTTTTAGGGACTACAGTTGGCACGATTCTCAAAATACCGAAAGATACATCCTTACTAGTAACGGTGGGGACCGCCATTTGTGGTGGAAGCGCCATCGCTGCCGTCGCCCCTGTCATCAAGGCTAAAAGCCATGAGGTATCGGTCGCACTTGGTATCGTATTTACGTTGAACGCAGTAGCACTATTTATTTTCCCAACCATTGGTCATTATTTTTCAATGACCGAATCTCAGTTCGGCTTATGGTGCGCCCTTGCGATTCACGATACTAGCTCTGTCGTTGGCGCTACACTTCAGTATGGCGCTCAGGCACTTGAAGTCGGCACCACCGTGAAACTAGCTCGTGCCTTATGGATTATTCCTATCGCTTTCGGAATCGGTTTTCTACGATCACGTCATAAACCAGAATCGAATGAGGCCAAGGGCCAAGTTAAAAAGCCTTGGTTTATTTTAGGGTTTCTGATTGCGGCGGCTGTGGTTACGTGGATTCCCAGCCTGAATGAATTTGGACACCAGGTGGAAACCATCGCAAAGCATCTGCTGGTCTTGACACTTTTTTTAATTGGCAGCAATTTAACGAAAGAAACTTTGAAAAGTGTCGGGCTGAAACCATTTGCTCAAGGAACATTATTGTGGATCATCATGGCCTCAGGATCGCTGGCAGCCATTCAATTTGGCTGGATTCGTATTTAAAAAGATTTCATTTTTTTAAATTTAAATCTTCACTTTATTTAATCTGAGCGCATTCACAATGACCGAGATAGAACTTAAACTCATGGCGGCACTCGCAAACATCGGACTTAATAAAATTCCCAAAAAGGGATAAAGCAATCCCGCAGCTATGGGAACTCCAAGAAGGTTATAGATAAAAGCAAAGAAAAGATTCTGTCTGATATTTCTCATCGTCTGATAACTTAGATTTCTAGCTTTCACTAAATCCTTAAGATCCCCTTTGATCAAAGTCACGCCCGCACTTTCGATGGCCACATCAGTCCCATGCCCCATTGCAATTCCAACGTGGGCCTGCGCTAAAGCAGGAGCATCATTCACCCCATCTCCAGCCATCGCGACAATGCGGCCTTCCTTTTGAAGTTTTTCAATTACATCTTTTTTTTGATGAGGTAAGACATCCGAAATCATTTTTTTAATTCCAAGCTCGCGAGCCACCGCCTCAGCTGTCACTTGGTTATCACCCGTTAGCATAATAACTTCGATCCCCCGAGATTGAAGTTCCTGAATCGCTTCTTTCGCGGATTGTTTTATTTTATCAGAAACAGCGATCATCCCTAGCAGTTGATTCCTACGAGAAATAAACACGACGGTCTGTCCCTGCGATCGCAATGTTTCAAGTTTTGAAGTTAACGAATCTACAGAAATCGAATTTTCTGATAAAAACTTCGAGTTACCGATAAGGTATTCTACACCTTTTATTTCACCGCGAATTCCCAGACCCGTTTCGGATTTGAAATTCCTTACTTCGGGAAAATCTTTAAGACCTTTTGCACTTGCGCCGCCGACAATAGCTTCTGCTAACGGATGCTCGCTTGATTTTTCAAGGGCGGCTGCAATCAGTAAAATATCATTTTGATTTTGGCCTTCGACCGCAATGACCTCGGAAAGAGTTGGTTTCCCTTCAGTTAAAGTTCCCGTTTTATCCATGACGAGTGTGTTGATTTTCGCAAAGATTTCTAGAGCTTCCGCATTTTTAATTAGAATTCCATTTTGTGCCCCGCGACCGGTACCTACCATAATAGACATCGGAGTTGCTAATCCTAAAGCGCAGGGACAGGCTATAATCAGAACAGCAATAGCATTGACTAAAGAATAAGTGATTTTTGGCTCGGGGCCAAAAAAGAACCAAATAAAAAATGTAACTACTGAAATTAAAATGACGGCAGGAACAAAATATGCGGCCACCTGATCGGCTAATTTTTGAATGGGCGCACGAGTTCGTTGAGCCTCAGAAACCATTTTAACAATTTGTGCTAAAAGCGTCTCGGATCCAATTTTTTCAGCTTTCATCAAAAAGCTTCCGGTGCCATTCACCGTGCCGCCAGTCACTAGAGATGACAACAGTTTCTCAGCGGGAATGGATTCGCCCGTGATCATGGACTCATTGACCGCGCTAAATCCGCTGATGACAACGCCATCAACTGGAACTTTTTGCCCAGGTTTTACTTTTAAAATATCGCCCCTGACGACTGCGGATAAATCGATTTCAAACTCTTCGCCGTTAAGTACTTTAATTGCTTTCTTGGGCGATAAATCAAGTAGGGCTTTTATAGCTCCAGAAGTTTGGCTTCTGGCTTTAAGCTCTAAAACTTGACCTAGCAGGACTAAAGATATAATCGCCGCGGCGGCTTCAAAATACACTCCAACTTCCTGAGTGTGAACATTTCGTAAGGAAACTGGAAAAAGGTTCGGAAAAATTGTCGCGAAGGCACTAAACAGATAAGCAATGGCGGTACCCAATGCGATCAGGCTGAACATATTTAAATTTTTATTTTTGGCCGAATCAAAACCTTTTTTAAAAATGGGTTGGCCTGACCATATAACCACTGGTGTTGCTAGAATAAGTTGAATCCAATTAAAATAACCACCGTTTGTAATTTGATGAAAATTTAGGAAAGAAAGCATCTCGGACATCGCTAAAAGAACCAGTGGTATCGTAAAAACTAGAGAAAAATAAAGCCGCTTTTTCATATCGATCAGTTCATGATTCGGTCCTTCATCAAGAGTCACCTCGACGGGTTCCAGTGCCATGCCACAAATGGGACAACTTCCTGGACCTGTTTGTTTTATTTGCGGATGCATCGGACAGGTATACATCGCTTGATCGATAACGGAAGCTGGAGTCTTGGCTTCTAAATATTTTTTCGGTTCATTATCAAATTTAGTTTTACATTTCTGGCTACAAAAATAAAAAACTTTTGCTTTAAAAACCGAGTGTCCTTTGCCGGGAGGAATAACATCCATATCACAAACGGGATCTTTCACTGTTTCTTTTGCTAAGATTTTTTCATCGTGAACATGCTGATGTGGTAGTTGCATCGTACGAGACCTATCCGCCGGGTAAAGGCGTGCGAGTTAAAAATCCAGTCAGGATAAATACTAAAAAAATCAATAGAATCTCTATACCAACTTCTCTGCGAATTTTTCGAACAAAAATAACCTCGTTATTTTCGCTGAAACTGCGCAGGTGTAGGAACTGTTTAACGGCAGCAGCACCAAGAATCAAACAGAAAAAAAGAAGTTTAGATAAAACAAGAATGCCATACTCTGAATCCCACGGCCTGAGAAGTGGAGCGCCGTTTAACCACGCCATCACGAGCCCAGAGATAGCGATCATCACAGTTGAAGTCATCGCAAAATGCGAAAATCTTGAAACGACTTTGAAGCTAATTGTGGGATCTATTTTTTGTGTCTTTGAATAATTTTATAGCTGTAAATGCGAAGAGTAAAATAGCTAATTTCAAAAGACAAATATGAGCCAACAAAGTTTCACTCAAGCGAATCCACAAACTATCGAACTGCCAAGATTCAGTCATGTCTTGCACAGATAAGACCGTCCAAGCAAAAGAACTAGCAAAAGAACTAGCAAAACCAATTCCGATAAGGTACGAAACATATTTTCGCCACTTTGGACAAATATCAAAGGCAACTTTGCCGCCGGCTCGAACTATCAAGAGATAAAAAATTACACTTCCCATTAGAAAATGATTTATTAGATAATCTACGCCATGAATAATGCTAAGAATATTCGGCATGACCTATTTTGAAGTAGGATCGACAGTGAAACTGTAAGATCCCTTCATCGTGTGGCCGTCTTTCGACACTGCTTTCCAATTAACTTCGAATTTTAATTTTTCAGTCTTAATATTTTTGAGTTGAGTTATCAAAGCAGATTTGCTTTCATAAAATTTGCTTTATCCAAAATGAATTTCTTATGATATCCCATTTAGATATCGTTCAGGTATCTCGATTGCATCGTGTTATGTCTGGCGTAGCCCCTTTGGTAGTGAACCCAATCTTTTTTACTTCACTAAATCAAGTAGCACTTGATTTTCCTTATAAAAACCATCGTGGCCCGAGTCTGGAAAATTAGTGTATTTTACAAGCGAGCCCAAAGCTTTGGCTTCAGTTTGAAATAAATCTTTCGGAACGGCGCTGTCTAAGCTGCCCGAGTAAAGATAAAACGGAACTTTGTATTTTGATAAGTTCGCCTTCAAATCATCCAGTTTTATAAAATTCACATCAGACACTTGCATTCTTAGCCGAAGCGCTGCCGCCAATTGATCATTATAATTAAACTGAGTCGGTGCCTTACAAAGATCGAAAAGAATATTTTGTTCCTTGATCTTATAAACGGCTTCAATTTTTTTGTAGATCAAAGCGCATTTGTCAGCATCCATCGGAGTCGAATTCCAGTCCGTAAGCCCGATGAAATTCAAAGAGACGTTAACTTGAGATAGGTAAGACTCATTAATATTTGGAGTGTCATGATAACTTGAGGATGTCGTAACAAATTTTTGAATGTATTCGCTCAGGTTGCTTTCGTTGACAACATTCGTTGGAACAATAAACATAAGCCAGACATGAAGAGCGCTCCACTGATCCCTAAAATCTAAAAGATTTAAAAGGGGTTCACTGATTTCATACCCGCAAATTTGTTGAGACGCACTTTTTAGGAAACATTTTTTCGGATCTGCCAGGACACTTTTTAAGGCTTTAAATCGAGCCTCATCATTGGGATTTTGCTTCAGGTAAGACTTTAATACCGTTCCTTCGGCAGCAATGCGCGAAAAGCTGAAGTCAAAGTCACTATGACCTTCCGGAAAACCATGCCCGTGCGCGCTTAAGATAGATTCGGGGTGCATTTCCAAATAGCGGTGAACAACGTGACTTCCAAAACTTTGTCCGAAGACTTTCCACTTTCGATCGCCAATTAAGTACTTACGAATATATTCCGCATCGTTCACGATACCCGCAGACCCGTACCATTTTAGTTTTTCAATCGTTTGTTGGCTAGCCCCATTCGGAAAGTGAGTCGAGCAACCAGTTCCTCGCTGGTCCATGTAAATAAAATCAATATCTAATCCTGTACTTCCGCCAAACTTCATTCGGGCTTTTTCTAAATAATCGAGACTGCTGTGACTCGTGTAGCCGGGGCCACCGTTAAAAAATATAACCGGGTTTTTTAAAGCCGCTGTTTTTCGGTAGTAGAAAAAAACAGAGATCAGCTCATTCGCAGATGGAATTTCGGGAACACTGATCCAACCAAAGTTAAACTCAGAATCGATCGTAATTAGAAATTGCTGACAGTCCGAATCTAGATTTGGCGGCGTCGGATATCCTAGGGCGTTAGTAACAAAGCCCACGGAGAAGAAAAGATAAGCAAAAATTATATTTTTCATTTAATTTGAAATCCTAAAAAACCGTTTTTAATCTTGTCGCCCTGTTTGGCCAAGTCAGCTAAATCCTGACCACAAGTGCCCCGCAGTAAACCTTCCAGGTATCCCATCGAGGCCTTCATCGAATCAAAGTAATCTATGGTATCCGCTGAAAGTACTAAGCGCTGCTTAGGGTTAGCTTTTAAGATATCGTCATAAAAATGTTTTTTCGAAAAGCACGAAAAGAAAGCTAAGACTCCGTCTTTATTCGGATTGGATTTAATTGAATTTAAAACGCGAGTGATTCCCGGTTTTTTAACCAGGTAGTAGCCATCGTAATTCACGTGATTGATCGAATTCAATAACGGCGGATTAAAATCAGGTCCTCCGCCTTTTCGAGAGTGGCCATTGTAAATAACAACGTCGGCTTTTCCGATTCCACCGAAATAATTTTCCTCTGACTGCTGGGTTAAAAACTTTTGGCGATCGGCCAATAAGTTTTTATTATTTTCAAAAGATTCTGAAGCCGAGGCTTGCGTCAGAGTTATTCTTGCAAGCACGCTGTTATTCAATAACGTAATCTTTTTTTCTAGAATCACTTTTCCATACGCCGGATCACCCGATGCAGAAAATCCGCAAAGATCCATCTGTGAACGACTTTCGCAAGGCTCGGTCAGCGCATGTATAATGCTGTTAAACATGCCGATATCTAAGCTGGGTGAGAGTCCGTAGTTTTGATTATTCCACAAAATATCAATTCCCTGGGAATCATCAAAATATCCAAGGGCATAACGAATATCAAAAACTCCATTTTGAATTGGGTTTTTGTAAACAGGCAAACATTGGCTAGCCGGTTTCTCAGCCAAAGCGCTTTGTTTCGCTTCTAGCGAAGCTTCTATTTCGGCGCTATAACTTTTAATAATTGTATAGCCCCAGTAATTGTAGGAATAAATATCATCTAGTGCGAAGACCTGGACTGAAAATAATATTAAAGCACTCAAAATAAGTTTTTGCATAATAAGCTCCTCGAGAGACCCTTATCTACCGCAGCCAGCACACTTTAGATGCTGTTATCTTTTGGACACGCAGAATTTCTAGAATCGACTAGAATATTGACACTTCGAGTACTGATATTGAAGCTTAGACTCAGAGACTCGGATTGAGACGGCACGGGACTATTTTAAAAAATACCTCAATCAACACTAAGCGAAATTTTATAGCGACCGGTAAAGAAAGTTTCAGGTGATTCCAGTTGCAAATGCCGGGGGTTCAGTGAAAATCAAATTGAACGACCACGAAAGTGGCAGAATTACTATTTCAGTCATGGCACTCTTAACTCTGCTTGTTATTTTGTTCGCCGCAAATATCGATGCCTTTCAAGATTCTAAAAAATTTATTTATCAGATTCGGCAGCGAGAAGCCTTAATTAAGTTAGCGAATGTAACGACGACTATTTTATCAAATAAAGTGGCCTGCAAAAGCTTTCTTACAGATAGCGGACTAAAGAATTTAAACTGGAACAGTTTTGCGGGTAAAGAAATCGAATTAAAATTATATGATAACGCTGGGAATTCAGGATCTCTGATCAGTGAAAAAATTCTGGTCCCCCAACGAATTTAAGTACGCGCCGCATTTCAAACTGATCAATCCTCAAAACCACGGGACGCGAACAGTTCTAATTTCTTTAGCACCGTTTTTATTCGGATCCGCTTCGCCACTCAAGGTAATCCAACCTTTTAACAGGTAATGGCAACTTTTAAAACTCCGTCTTTTTGGTTCGAAAAAAGATCGTAGGCTTCAACAATTTGATCTAGTTTAAATCGGTGGGTGACCAGCGGCTTCTAATCAATTTTTTTAGTGCTGATTACCGGCATCAATCGACGCATTCGTTCTTTGCCACCGGGACATAGCGTGGTCATTATTTTTTGATCTCCAAGTCCATCATAAAAGTTGGCGATGGGAATATCGATGGCGACATCGGCACCCACTTGCTGCGCCACCAAATCCAGTGCTCATAATATCAGGACACATCAGCACTTCCTCATCTGTTAAATGATCCGGTACTAAAGCCAAATTCGCCATCGCATGCGGCACGAGTAAAAATTCGGCCTGGGCTCCATCAATGGTATTTCCGAAGCGCCAGCCTCCCATGGCGTGCCCTCCGCACTGCGAATGAATTCCCTCTAAGCACGTCATGCATTGACCGCATGGAGTGATCGCGCCGGCAATCACGCGCTGACCTATTTGGTAACCCATAACGGCCGAGCCT
>JAYTHR010000040.1:0-6959 GCA_043732425.1 Bdellovibrionales bacterium | reverse complement strand
AAAATGTATAATGCTGAAGTGAGACAAAAAAGCTTAATTTTTTTCAACCCTATTTTTATCGACAAAGGACCTCCACCAACACTAAACTATACCAGGTATGAAAATTTCTCAAATTATGTATAACGTGTTAAAATATTTCTTCGGAATCCTGCTGATCACAACGGGAATTGGTAAACTTTTAGATAACCGGGGTTTTGCTGAGATTATTTTAACTTATCAATTTGGTCTACCGCACTCTTTAGCCATGGTTTTGGGACTATCCGTCAGCTTGTTTGAACTATTCGTTGGAATATTTATTCTTCAGGAAAAAAAACAAATGCGGAATGCAGCTTTGATTATTTTAATGCATTCTGGGTATGTTTTTTTAGCGGTAATTTCAAATTTGCGTGGTTTAAACTTAACAAATTGTGGCTGCTTTGGCGTTTTCTTGGGGCGGCCGATGACATGGGCCACGGTTGTTGAAGATATTGTCTTAGTTGGATTATCAATTTTATTTTATGCATTAACTAAGAGGAAGTTAAAGCCGATCAATTAAAATCCTCAGCGCCCAGCTGACGGCCTCGCCAATTTCTAAACTTGTGTGCTTAAAGTCAGTTCGAATGTCGAACCAAATTTTAGCGTTTATCAAAGTCACTATGAGGGCGAGCCGCGTTTCAATTTTTCGAGTCATTTTAATTTTTTTAATTTTTAGAATTTGTTCAATAAGAATTTCGTTGAGTTTCTTTCTAAAAATTAATCTTGTTTCCATTCCGAAGGGCGAAAACATGTAGGCCATAATTAAATTTTCATATTTTTCGTAAAGTAAGAAGGTATCTTTTGCGAACGTATATAAATCTTTCTCTTTAATTTGCTGTAGACTTGCAATCACAAATTGCTGAATATATTGATCGGTGGCTTGATGTAGGGCTTGCTTGTCTTCAAAAAATCTAAAAATAGTTCTTTGCGAAACTTTAGAGGCCAAAGCTAATTTCTCGATGGAAACTTCCGCACCACGATTTTTTGCTAACAAATTCACGTACGTTTGAATAATTTCTTTTTGGGCGTGATCTGACTTTTCAGATCGCAGTGTATTGTCGTAAGTTCTTTTTTTCTTCAATTTTTTGGGCTTCATATCGTGGTTTATTTTTTTCATTCAAGTAACTTTCCTGTATCGCAGTCTTTTTAGCTTAAGTTTTAAAACTAAATATTAAGGCTAGGTGTTCAATCTAAGATTTAGAATTAAGATTTAATCCGCGTTCGTAGATGCGGTTCATCGTATCGTGAGAAACCCCCAGATGAAAGCCTATTTTTAGAATCTGATTCATCAGTGATTGTTTCCACAAACCATTCTTTGCGAAGCGAACTGCAGAAGTTTCTGACACAAACGGAAGTAGGACAATCGGCAGTTGGCGGTTAAAGTTTTGGCTCAACACAGTGTCTTCAAAAATTTCAATGGCCGGCAGAGGATTCAACCAAAGCGAGCGGTGGAAGAAAATGCAGTGGTCTAAGTAAACGACCCCGAGGCGTTGGCCACGAACACGATTCGAGTACCAGCTTGTGAATTTAAGTAAAGGGTGACTGACATCAAACTTATGGGTGAAGCCTCCCCACATTTTTTTATTTTTATTTTCAATCAGGTATTGAATTCCTTCAGGCACTAAAAAGCTTCTGGGATGATGAAATAGAATCATGGACCCCTGGGCCCGTTGAAACCCGATGTTTAATCGTTCAGCGCGCGTTAAAGCCTCGCTTTTATCGATACAAATCACTTCAATTTCTTTAAATTGCGACAGTGACTGCAAAGTTCGCACGAAAAATGAATTATCGGATTCATTGTTTGTAGGAATAATTACACTTAACATGCTACGCCGGCCTTTAAGATGTTGTTCCGGCGCAGCTTGAGCCTGCTCCCGCTGTACAGCCATAACAATGCTGATTCAGAACAATATTTCGATTCTGCAAATCAGTTTCATCGTAGTCATCAAGCTGCGCCGGCTTAGTTGTTGCTACTTTGAGTTCAAGCATTTGATTAAAGTCACAATCGTAAATAAGTCCATCCCAACTGATTGAGATTGTATTGCGGCACATGACTCCAGTGGCGGCTACCGGATTAAAGGCATTCACTAGTTTCTCCATGTAAGCTTCGTAATTTCCGCTATCAATTAAATATTCTAAATAACGTGAAATCGGCATATTCGTGATTGCATAGAGCTGATTGAATTCGATGCCGAATAAGCGCATCAGTTCCTGCTTAAAATCTTTTTCCAAAGCTGGTTGAGATCCAGGTAAGAAGGCACCAGCTGGGTTGTAAACAAGATCTAACTTCAGACCTGATCCTTCTTTTCCGTAGCCGACTTCATTTAAAAGTTTCAGCGCCTTGATTGAGTCATTAAAAACACCTTCACCCCGTTGGCGATCTGTTTTTCCTTTATCGTAGTAAGGAAGTGAAGAGGCAATGTGGATACGGTGGCGCTTAAAAAATTCAGGAAGGTCGTTATAGCTTTTATTGGCGAAGATAATGGTTAAGTTGCAGCGAACGATTACTCGCTTACCTAATTTGGAAAGCTCTTCGACGAACCAACGAAAGTTGGGATTCATCTCGGGGGCTCCACCGGTTAAATCAACGGTATGTGCGGCTGAGGTCGTTAAAATCTTTAATATTTTCTGCATTGTTTCACGGGTCATAATTTCTTTACGATCTGGGCCGGCATCTACGTGGCAATGCTTGCAGGTCTGATTGCACATTTTTCCCATGTTAATTTGAAATATTTCTAGCTGCTTAGGTCTTAAAGGAAATAGTTCGGCAGACTTCATGTTCTGTTGAAAAGGTTTTAGGGCTTCGATCTTTGGACTGTAATGATTCAGTTGTTCAATTTGAAATTCTGTTTTTGAAAGTTCGCTTTTTCTAAATTTTAACGAGCGGGATGTTTCCATATTACATTCCTATCTTTTTTGCTTTAGTCATCATTTGCACGCCGTGAACTAGGGTTGCTCCACCGCGAATAGCTGCGGCCACGTGAATGGCTTCCATCATTTGCTTTTCGTTGGCCCCTTTTTCTAGGCCATCTGTGGTGTAAGCATCGATGCAATAAGGGCACTGAACTGCGTGGGATACGGCTAAGGCAATTAAAGACTTTTCCCGAGCGGTTAAGGCTCCTTCTTTAAAGACATCACCGTAGTAATCAAAAAACTTTTTTGCTAAATTGGGTTCAAAATCTGCGATATCTGAAAATTTATTTAAGTCTTCTGGTTTGTAATAAGTATCCGTCATAAGTTCCCTTTCAAGTCATCCGTTGTCTGCATCGTGATCCATTTTTTTTCAGCAGACTTAGAGCCTGGTTAGGTCTTTAAGCATGGACATTTTTACTTTCAGAAGCAAGATTTAAAAGGCATTTGGTGGCAGTTTAAATGTCATTATTCCGAGGTATTGGTTGGATTTCGAAATTGTGAAATTGCATGTAATAACGGAACCGGAGGCTTACCTAAAAGAATTCGAAATTGATCCAATAAAGTCGTTTGACCCGCGTAAAATCTGGCAATTAGGTCCACGGGCAAGCGGTAAAACCGCTGCAGTATTTTGTAGCGTTGATCTGGTTGGGCCGCACGGAACATCATGCGATTTAAAAAACAAAAATAGGAATAGGGACGGCGGATTTCAGCATTTTTTAATTTAACTTGCTGTTTCCATAACTTTAAATCGACACGCGGACACTTAAGAATCGCTTCGATTTGCTGCAAAACGACAGGTAAAGTGTAACCCGTTACCGGGTGGGCTAATCCCGCAGCGGCACCTAAAGCTAGCGGAAATGAAACCACAGGTTTGGCTGGAGAAAGATCCAGCGGTAAGGATCCTGCCTCTTCCCGCAGAACTGTTTCAACGGTCCAGTTTTGTAAAGCAGCATACTTTAAAATTTCAGTTTTTATGTGCTCCGTATTAAGTTCAGAAGAATTAGAATAATAAGTATCTTCGATCAGAAGTTCCGTCTCAGTCCATGGCAGTAGATAGAAAAATCGGTACCCATCTGATTGAACCCACCGCACATCTTTTAAAAGTGGCTGCGTTAAACCATGCGGACTTTTTAATTTTAAGTCCAAACCTACAAACTTTTGAAAACCGAAATTTTCATTTTTGGGTTGGGTAGGCCATCCGGTGGTGATTAAGGTATTTGAAGTAAGTTCAACCCTTGTATTGAAGCGAATAAATTGCGAATACTTTTGCATCATCTTCGCCGCAAGATCATCGGCACGAATGGAATAATAGGCCGAGCTGAAGTTGCGTTTAAAAAGAGGAAAAACAACATCATACCCAGGCCACGACTTAGAAATCAGTGGAGTTAACCACGGCCAACAGTCTGCCGGAACATCTTCATGATGAAAACTCCAAGTTTGATGGTGACTCAAAGTCGAGGATTTCTCGCAAAGAACCACATCCAGATCGGGCCAGCGATATTTCAGAGCAGCCAGCATCAGGCATCCGGCAAGACCGCCTCCGGCAATAGTGATTGATTCCATACAGGCCCCAATCTACTTGCAAAATCAGCTGAAATCTATGAAATTTTAGGTATGGAACACTTTGAAAAGTTCGAATCCTACATTCCCGTGAATCTCATGGATTTTCGCTATTTTTTAGTGGCTGTCTTTTTAGTTTTTGCGATTGTAGTTTTCCGCTATTTCTTAACGGCCGGAATTTTTTGGTGGATGTTTTATCGCTGGCAACCCGAAAGTCTGAAAAACCGCCGCATCTACAAACAATTACCAAGCCAAGAAATGCAAAAGTACGAAATCAAATGGTCTTTACTTTCCGCTGCAGTTTTTGCTTTCAGCGCTGGATTCTTAGGTTTGATGTGGCAAGCGGGCTGGACAAAATTTTATTTAAAGATGGATCAGTACGGCTGGTTTTATTTTTTTGCCAGTTTATTTTTGTATAGCTTAGTTCATGAAGTTTATTTTTATTGGACACACCGGTGGCTGCATATTCCGGCTATTTTTAAACGCTTTCACGCCGTTCATCACCAGTCGCTGACCCCGTCGCCGTGGGCTTCTTTTTCATTTCATCCGGTGGAAGCCTTGATACAGGCGCTGGCGTTGCCTTTGATTGTTTTAGTTATACCTATTCATCCCGTGGCGTTCTTAGTTTACTTAACCTTCATGAGTTTATCAGCTGTAACAAACCATCTGGGTTTTGAAATTTTACCGCGCCGAAGTGAAAATAATGTGGCCCGTCTTTTAATAAGTGGGGTTCATCATACTATGCACCACAAGTATTACCGGGCTAATTTTGGTTTATTCTACACTTTTTGTGATCACCTGTTCAAAACGGAACACGAAAATTTTAATAAAGACTTTCAAAAAGCCTTCGAAAAAAAATCGTGATGGACGAAATCCTTAAAGTCGAAAATTTAAAAAAATCTTATCAAGGCAAGGCTATTTTAAAAGGCCTTAGTTTCCAACTTCAGTCACATGAAATCGTGGCTTTTTTGGGACCTAACGGCGCCGGCAAAAGCACAACCATGAAAATGATTATGGGTCTTCGTCAACCCGATGCGGGGCAAATTCAAGTTTTTAAGGGAAATCCGAAGCAACTTCACGTTAAGGATCGCATCGGATACACGTCTCAGGAATTATCGTTCCCTCCGCACTTGCTGGTCTGTGAAGTTTTAAAATTTGTTGGAGCTCATTACAAAAATCCGATTTCACTTCAGGAAATTTACCAGCGTTTTCAGTTAGAAAAATTAAAAAAAGCAACAGTCAGCGATTTAAGTGGCGGAGAAAAAAGGCGGCTGGGCTTAGCGTGCGCCTTAATAGGACAACCGCAACTTTTGATTTTAGATGAACCTACGACGGGCCTAGATGTTGAATCCCGACATAATCTTTGGAAAGAAATAATAAAATTTCGGAAAGATGGGGGCACGGTTTTATTATCAACTCATGACCTTAATGAAGCCGGTGCCATCGCCGATCGGGTTATTCTAATGGACGAAGGGCAAATTCTTATAAGCGGCACTGTCAAAGAAATTAAAAGTCGCATTGAATTTCAAAAAATAAGCTACCGATGGAAAAATCAAGATTACCAAGAATTGGTGCAAAATTCAGATCAATTCGTGAAGAATCTTGTTCGCGAAAAGCCTGACTTTCAAGACCTGCTGGTTCATCCGGTCACTTTAGAAGAAGCTTTTTTGAAAATCAGAGGTCAAAGTTGAACTTCATTAAATTGTTTGTTGTCCACACTTACTACACGTGCCTCGAGCTTTTTCGCCAACCCATGTATATCGTGTCGACGATACTTTTTCCGTCAATGTTTTTTTGGTTTTTTGGAATTCCGAACGCGAAGGAACCCGGATCTATCGCTATATTAACATCGTCCTTCTGCTGCTTTGGGGTTTTATCCGTTGTGCTTTTTCAATTTGGAGTCGGTATTTCGCAGGAAAAAGACTCTTCGTGGTATTATTACGTGCGTTCACTTCCGTACCCCAAAGGGGTTCAGCTGACTTCGCGAATTATCTCGGGCTTTCTTTTCTCGTTATTAGGTATTGGCGGCGTCGTGACGACCGCGCTGGTTTTTTCGACGATGGGAATTCAAGAAATTCCTTGGGGCGAGTTTTTAATGAAAATTTATTTAGGAGCCATTCCCTTTGCGCTGATGGGAATTTGCTTAGGGTTAGCGGTAGGAAGTCGGTCGGTATTACCGTTAGCGAATTTGATCTACCTTCCTTTATCATTTGCTGGGGGTCTATGGATGCCGCCGAATATTTTACCTAAAATAGTTCAAGATATTTCGCCGTACTTACCCACGCGAATGTACGGTGAGCTTATTTGGGCGTCAGTATTAAAACAAAATTTAGAAATGAAATATGTCTGGGGGCTTTGCGCCTACGCCGCAATTTTTTTAGTGCTGGCGCTTTTTTTATTTCGCCGCTTAGAAGAGAAAAATTTGCGCTAAGGTTTTTATAGGATTAACAAACTTTATTAATTTTCTAATT
>JAYTHR010000039.1:0-2012 GCA_043732425.1 Bdellovibrionales bacterium | reverse complement strand
TTTAATTTTTTAAAATAGACACGATTATTTTCCGCACTGTTTTCTAACGGAGGCATCGTCATTAGGCCCACAATTTCTAAGGACGGAAGAGTTCTGAGATGATCCCAGTGTTTCAAAAGATCTTCCTCTGAAAAACCTGATTTACTGGCTTCACCGGCAAGGTTAACTTGAATGAAAATTTTCTGTCGGTAATTTATGAGGCTGCATTTAGTAGACAGAATTTCTGCTAGCGCTATGGAATCAACGGAATGAATATACGCAAAAGAATTTTTCAAATACTTTACTTTATTCTTTTGAAGGGGGCCAATCAGATGCCACTGCAAATGAAGTTCTTGAAGAGCCTCTATTTTTTCCAGAGCTTCCTGAACGTAGTTTTCACCAAAGTGAATTTGTCCCTGCGCCGCTAATTTTTTAATCTTTTCGATGGGTTGAAGTTTGCTGACGGCCAGTAAATTTTGATGGGGCTTTAAGGTTTTTAAGATTTTATTGCGGGGCTCGTTCGGCTGCAGGTCCATGATTTAATTTTGAATAGTTTTTCAAGAGCTTGCAAGGGAAGTCCGACCACATTATCGAAATCACCATCATAATTTTCGACGAATTTTCGCCCGGCCCCTTGAATCGCGTAAGCGCCGGCTTTATCCATGGGTTCACCCGTTGCAATATAGGCTAAAATTTCGGGGTCTGATAAGCTACGGAAAGTAACGTCCGTTGTCTCAATCAGAGACACTTTCTCGGACGTCAGCAAATTGATCAGAAAAACTGCTGTTTTTACCTGATGGGTTCTCCCCGAAAGTGATTTTAGAAAATTAAAAGCGATAGTTTCATTATCCGGTTTTCCTAAAATTTGATCCTGAAGGCAAACCATGGTGTCAGCCGCCAAAATTAGTCCCGATTTTACAGGAAAATCGAAACCAGCAGGACCAAGGTCTCGGATCATGAATTCGCAGGACTTAGCTTTTCGTCGCGCAATATCGATAATTTGCTGGTTAGTATTTAGGTTTTTGTCAGGGATTTCCGATACATGAGTAGGGATTGAGACAAAATCGTAACACGCTTTTTTAAGAATTTCGGCACGGCGTGGAGATTGGGATGCAAGAATAATTTTTTTCATCTTCTTTTAATTCCTACTTGAAAAGGAGATCAATGGGTAGCGCAGAATTAATGCTTTTTGCAGGTTTAATTTTAGCAGGAGCAGCTGTGTATTTATTCGTATCTTCGTTGCTGGCCGGCCGTCCCGGAGAGCAGCAACTTTCTTGGGCCAGTGGCAACGAACCGGTCAAATCTAAAAACGCAATCATTAATCTGACGCGACCGCTGGTTCATCAATTCACCATGCAACATGCAGGTAAAATTAAATCCGTAAAATACCGAAAGAAAATAAGGCGCTTAATCAAAGTGGGCGGCTTAGCCTCTGAACTGAACGAAGATGAATTTATTGGATTGCAATTATTTCTAGGCGTTGCTTTTCCAGCCTTCTTAACAATTATGAATTTTTCGCTAGACTTAGGATTTCCACCGATTTTAGTTTTAGGATTAGGTCTGATCGGATTTTTAATGCCGGAAATGCACTGTAAGGGCATGAAAAAAAGCCGTGAATTATCAGTGCGCATTGATATGCCATTCTTCATAGATCTACTAGCGTTATCGGTCGAAGCGGGCCTTGATTTTTTCGGAGCCATTCAAAAAATTGTGGATAAAGCTGAGGGAAAAGAATCGGTCCTGGCCGAAGAATTTAAAATTGTTTTAAAGGATATAAAAATTGGTTCTTCGAAAGCTGAAGCCCTTAAAGAATTAGCGGCCCGATTAGATATGCAAGAGATGACAAGTTTCGTCGCGGTTTTAATTGATGCAGAAGCGACCGGAGCCAGCATCGCGCAGGTATTGAAAGATCAATCTGTGCAAATGCGACTCGAGCGTTTCGTCCGTGCGGAAAAAGCGGGAGCTCAAGCATCCCAATTAATTTTACTTCCTTTGATGCTTTTTATTTTACCGGCTGTTTTTATCATGGTTTT
>JAYTHR010000038.1:0-6986 GCA_043732425.1 Bdellovibrionales bacterium | reverse complement strand
GATTCGGACGCCGGTCGGTTTTTTTTAAATTTCCAGGAATTATCAAAGGGGATCCGATGGCATATTTTGAATTAGCTTTTGGGCATACTGTAAATCGTCTTGAATCGGTCCCACATCTTGAACTTCGGGAGAAGCCGGTTGACGTCCAACCGCAGATACTTTCCGGGACTGCGCAGTCCGGTTGGATAGCAGCGCGCGATTTAAAATTTCACTCAGAAGATATTTTTTCACGGGATCATGGGTATCGAAGGCTTTTAATTTTTGAAAATTAGGTTTCTCATCGTTTCTTTCGCCCAGAATGAGCCCAAGCTCGTAGCGAAAAGTGCTGACGAGGAAAGTTTTTTCCTGCTTTTTACTATTTAATGAGTGGTAAAGTTGATTAAAATCCTGTTTTAAAAAAGCCGTTGCCAGCTCGCAGCCAAAATATGAATTTTCTTTTTCGGCGCAGGCTTGATGAAGGTAACTTTGTTCGCGGTCCGCATCAGTCTCGGTGATTGACTTCGCGTAATAAGCTAAACTTTTTAATTCTGGATTTTCCATTTTCCAAAGCACAAAATCGGCTTCCTTATCAACGCAGCGGTTGGATATTTGTCCTACTAAATTAAGAGCAATGGCTGTTTGTAAACGCTGTAAAAGTTGTACGGACTTCAGTTCCTCGCAAAAAAATTGTTCGTTTTTCAGTTGCTGAAAGGAATAAACTGCGTTTTTTATTCTTTGGTGCTGCTGCCAACCGGCAGCAACAAGAAGAAAGGATAAAAAGACAGTCACGGTTGATGCGAAGGCACGCCAGAATTTGGTTTCAAATTCAAAATTAAAATAAAACTGATCGGATTTTAACGATATCACGCGGGTATCGGCTAATTTATCATAAAATGTTCTTTGCGCAGAATCAGTTAAAACAGAAATCCACGGCAGACCCAGAACGAAAATAGAAAACCAAAACCCTAATTGTCGAACCATCAGGTTAAAAAGTTTAAAACCCGAATTCTGTAAATGTTCGGTTTTTAATTTTAAAAAATATTGACCGGGCGTGGCTTCCCAAAAATAAATAAAAAAACTTTGCAATAGACTAAAGCTAAGCAGGAAAGCCAAAGCCAGCAGTAAAAATAAAGGCTGACTTTCGGCAGTTAACGAATTTTCATTCCAGACCGCAAATTCCTTTTTAAAACCTAAAAGAAGGAAAAAACTCACGACCGGAGTTAAAATAAGATAATCTAATAAAAATGAAAAAAGGCGATCCGTTAAGCAAGCGCGAAAAGACCCCTTTGCGGCATCAGGAATTGTTCGCTCGGCGCCCAAAGGATCAGGGGTATTCTGAGCCGGCTTTTTTATCTCCGATAAATCGACATAAACCATGCCTTGTTATCGGCGTTTGAATTCGCTTTCTATAGCGGGACTCGAATGGATTTAATTATTTAGACTATTGAATTTCGATCGACAAAACGCGACCTTGATCATCATGTTTGATGGTCAGATTGCCGATGCTCGCGCCCGACTTATTTTTTAAATCAATCAGATGGCTACCCGTCGAAGTCGCTTTTTGCTCGAAGGTATCAAAATCTTTCAAGGTCGAAGAGGAATCTTTCATGAGTGAAACATAGTTGTTAATAAAAGCTGCCGTATTGATTTCAATCGGATTTTGATTGGGTAACAGTGTGATTTTATTTATTTTCCCATTACTTAGCTGGGCTTGATAATGTCCTTCAAAAACTTCAAACAATAATTGATCTTGAAGATTGGGCTTTGTGCCTAAAACAACTTTCGCCTGTGAATCTTTGGAAATTGTATTGGCTAATTCTTGTTCCCACTTGATTTGATCGGGTTCGAAGCGTTCACCAAAACTGGCGACTTGACGATCTTGATCGGAAGAGGACGCTTTTAAAACAAACTCGTTCACCGCGACGGCCGCTATGACTACAAAGCTCATGGATAAAATGGTAATTGTTTTTTGATTCATGGTCTTAGTCTACGCCTTTTTATAAAAAAAAACGAGGCCTCTCGATGTTTGTCGAGATGCCTTAAAATAAACTATTCAAGTTTCGTATTAAGCAGCGACTTTACGTCGGCGCGCCTGTGAAGGATCGATGTGGTATTGCTTCACCTTACGGTATAAGGTGGCTCGACCAATTCCTAATGCTTTAGCCGCTTCCGTCAAGTTGCCCTTGAACTGATTGATGGCTGATTCAATCGCTTTTGCTTCTAACTCGTCCATTTTCTGAACTTTATTTTCAGCATGAGATGGGAAAGAAACCACGTTGTTCAATGATGGTTCGGCCGTTAAGGGATTTAAACCCGTCGATAGCGCCGGAACCCCGTTAACAAGCTGCGATCGAAAGAAAGGGTTGTCCAAGCCTTCACGCCACTGATGTCCCGAGTACGTATAAAAACTAACGTCTTCCGCCTCGTTCGACTTTTTGATTTTTTCAATCACTTCCGGATTTTCACTCACAATGTACACAAAAGAACGAGCCATGAGGCCTCCCTATTCTTGTTTTTTGAATCAAACGACTCACAATGAATGTATCGGATTGAAATGAAAAAAATTAAAGGGGTGTTTAAAAAAAAATTATTTTTTGTGAAAAACTGAAATATCAGCTTTTCCGTCTTAATTTAAGACACTAAACTAGACTTTAGAATGAATAAACAAGCTGAAAGCCGCTGCCTGCAGGCTGAAGAATCGGAAAAACCTGCAACTGGATTTTTTGTAAAGCTGAATACTGCAGATCTGCAGTCGAAGTTGTTTCATGAAAATCATAATAGCAAGCTCGCGCCATCAAAATTCCAAGGAACGCGCCGCCGACGACGTCACTACCCCAGTGTGCATCATCTGCTAACCGCGAAAAACCAACGAAAGCCGCAACGGGATAGGCGATCAGCCCCGCTTGCCAACCGTAGGCGTAGGTTAACGTGGTGGCAGTTAAAAAAGAGGTCATCGCATGTCCCGAGGGAAAAGACAGGCGATCTTTTTCGTTGGGCCGCGGGCGATTGATCGCGAGCTTTAATGCTGAATTCACGACAGTTGAATAAATTAATCCGCGAGCATGAGACTGGTAGTGGTTTTCATTCAAATCAAAAAAATACTGACTGCCCGCAATTAAAATTCCAGGGATCCCTGATCCTAAAAGATCCCCTGCTCTGGCTTGATCTTGGGTCATCTTTTGATGGTCGCGCCAATCACTTCTTATTTGATCGTCGTAAGGCCTTACCAGCAAAGTGGATAAGCTGCCCGCTAATAAAATTTCTAAAGAGGTCGTATCCGTTAATTTTTCCGCAACCGGTGCTACGTGCTTTTCTAAGAATGTTGCGGCATTCAGATGCGGTGAAAAATATAAAGTGAAGTGACTGAGAATAATAAAAAAAAAGCGCATAAGAAATTATGCGCTTTTTTCATTTCATAAGACAAGCAGACAATCGTGATTATCTACGGCCCGATTTGATTTTAACTTGTAACTTAGAAATCAAATGAACGGCCATTTTTTCTTGGACCCGACACATCTTAAGTTCATCACGGCGATAAGAACGCTGTGATGGCGTTAATGTTCCTGTTTCTAATTCCATTTCGTAATCCAGCTTGCTAGAACGAATTCCCTCAAGCTCTTTCGACTGCTGCTTAAATAGTTTGGCGACTCCCGAAACCGGAGCCACTTCAATCCACTCTTCTTTTTGACGGTACCAAGAAACCATACGTAAAAAGCGCGCCTTATTTTTTGCTAAAGTAAATTTTGGGAATTCATTATCTGGTAATTCTAAAATATTTTCGACGGCGTCGAAATTGAATTCTTCTTCATCTTCCGCGAAGGCGCCAGGGTTATTCTGCATGGCTTCTTGAATTTCAGCGGCTTCAATTTCTTCTTTAGTTAATCCCGCTTCGTTCAACTCGTCGCCATCGTCAGCATCATCGCTGTCTTCATCGCGCACTTGTCCTAGTTTCTTCTTCTCCGGAATTTCTAGATTTTTTTGGTCCATTTTATCTTGGTTAAGTTTATCTTGATGAAGACTACGATCGGCATCAGCCAATGACTGGATATCTGACATTATATTTCCCCCGTGTGAATCGAAACTCAGATCTTATACCGCACTTCAACCAATGTCGCAATATGTCAAACGACTTTAAATCATTTTAATGAAAGAATTTTATTAACAATGCAGGAACTCGTTGAAGGCGATTGCAATTATTTCAATATTCCTTCAGCTGTCGTGTTACTACCCGACGCTTTCCCTCGCCAAAGACCCGTGGTGATGTTTGAATATTCGAAGGGCATTAAGTTCGCCCTGGGGGATTCATGAAAGTCATTATTTTATGTTTACTAACAAGTGTGTTGTTTGCCAGCTGCAGTTCTTTCTTTCGCCGCACTCCCAGTTCGACTCAGCACATACATTACATCATGACCTTACATGGCGTTCGTGGAAACGAACTTTCGTTCGGAGATTTTCATTCCTTAATTAAAACCCATTTAGAAAATGTCGATCCGGGCTTTAAGATTGTTCCTTTAAATATCACTTATAAGACAGGACAAACAAATTTTACCCCGCACCAGGCGGCGGCAGAAATCAATGCGAAATTAGAAGCTCTGATTCCTAATCTGGATCCGGCAGATAAAATTTCGGTCTTAGCTTATTCGATGGGTGGCCAAGTCGGTGCGATTTGGTATTTTGATTCCCTGAAATCAGATAAGTATAAAAAATATCCGCTACAGACGGTTAAATTTATGAGTCTAGGTTCGCCGTACTGGGGCTCAAAAGAAGCCGGCATCGGGACCAGTGCCGAAAATTTAGTAGGACAGCTTGACGTTGATACCTTAACGAAAAACATGTTGGAAAAATACAGCTTGTTGGGAAAAACTATCAGTTTATCCGAAGCAGAAGGCTACGCGAACGAAGCGGTCAACAAAGCTAAGTCGTACCTGATTGATTTTGGTAAGAACTACGACAAAAATATCCTTCCGTATTCTAAAATCAGTTTTGCAGAGCTTAGCGCTTTAGCGGTTGGCAGTGATGTGACGAACGAAATACGCCTTGAAATGATCAGTCATCCCACCACCACCAAATGGGTTAGCTTATCGTCTCTGATTAATTGTTTTAAACCGGACATTAATTCTGACGAGCCAGGTTGTGAAAGTTTTCAAAATAAACTTTTCAAATCTTTAAACTTTGATGTTTTCGGAAAGTACACGTTTGGATTTACCCGTCGCGAAACCGATAACTCGGTCATAACCCCATCGGCTAATGCAAACTTTATTTACGCCGTAGAAACGGACCCGAACTATCCAGACAGTAAAATGACGGCGTACAATCAGTTTCGCCTTTTCGGAAATTCAGACACCCATCACTTTTATTTGGCTGAAGGCCTGCACGCGACTATTATTCCTGAAGGTTATTATCAAAAAGCTTTAGATATCTTGGGTGTTGCTGGTGAAAGCTGGAAGGAATTAGCCGACGACGTGGTTTTAGTTTACGAAAAAGATTGTAAAAATCCTGCGACCTGCAAACATCCCGCTTACAAATATATCGTTTACGAACTTGCTGATTGCGATCGTGCAGCATCCACCTGTGATCCCGATGCGAAAAATAAAATCGTCAACAGCTTTTTTAAGCCGAATTCAAACAATGATGAGCCCGAACAGAAAATTTTAAAGTCTGAACTGCATGGCTTTACGGTCGAATTCAATATTCGCTTACCAAAGGGTTATGATCTTTCAAAAATCGATCACAAAAATATTTTTAATTACTTACAAACTAATTTTGAAGATCCCGTGAATCACCTTTTATATTCAAGCCCCACTTGGCCCTACAAAATTCTTCTGGCTAGACCCAGTGAGTTGGCAAGCTTGACGATCAATAAGGTGACCCATTATGCCAATCAAGAGCAGCTGCGTGTTATTATGACTGGGCTTATCACGCCGAAAGACGGCACCCACTATGATAATTTGGAACTTGAAAAAGGTTCTTATTTTACCATGACGATTAAATTACCTGGAATGAAAGTAAGAAAAGTTCAGCCGCTGATTCGTCCCTACTATTCGACGTACGTGGATCTTCTGCTGGGACCTGTGCAGTAAAGTATTATAGACGGAGGGGTTTTCTATGCATTTGCGATTTTTATCTGTAATCACCTTATTGGGTCTGCTTTTTTGCGGGCGCAGCGTCTATTCGGCCGAAGTTGTTGTTTTAGTTCCGGGTTTTTTTAATTCATTTGCGCCTGAATACTTTTCTCACGATATTATTTCATCTTTTACCACTAAGGGCTTTAAAGTTTACGTCACTCAAGGACTTGATCCGATTGGAACTATCGAAGCCAATGGCTACCGATTAGAAAAGTATTTAGAAAAGATCGAAGCCAACGAAGGCCACCACGTGCAATTTAATATTGTCGCCCACAGTGCGGGCGGGCTTTATACTTTATGGGTCGCCAATCGACAAAAACTGAGTATCAAAAATTTGTATACAATCAGTACTCCGTATCAAGGCATAGAATTTATTCAAACATGGATTAATGATTGTTTCTTATTTAAAAGCCTGACTCAGTTTGCGTACCTTGAAGGTTTTAAACAGCTGACCGAAAAAGGTGTCGCAAATTTTCTTAATTCGATTCGCTTGCATCCGGCAACCAAAGTTATTGCATTTGGTGGGTATCAAGATGAATCCTTTGATTTAACGGATGCTCGAAATATTTCGGCTCCACTACGAATAACAAGTCATTTTATTACG
The DNA here is from genome assembly GCA_043732425.1 of Bdellovibrionales bacterium. Classification (GTDB taxonomy): domain Bacteria; phylum Bdellovibrionota; class Bdellovibrionia; order Bdellovibrionales; family Bdellovibrionaceae; genus Pseudobdellovibrio. The sequence continues at coordinate 278 of JAYTHR010000038.1, read as the reverse complement.
ACAAAATCAGATGGGATCGTTTCGTTCAAGTCAGCACTGGGACTCGGAATGTTGAAAACAACTGCGGGTACATCTGCATTACAATATAAGGTCGAAAACCTGGTATTTCACTTAGAGCACTGGGAACAGGTCCTAGACAGTCAGACCTTTTTAATTCTTGGTGTTCGAAATACGTCGTATATTGCTGAAGAGCAAAAACGGGCCTACACCCAACTTGCTGAACTTCTTTTAAAGAATTAGTTAAGGCGTGTACGAACAATGAGCCGGGCTTTCGTCCC
>JAYTHR010000037.1:0-2024 GCA_043732425.1 Bdellovibrionales bacterium | reverse complement strand
TCTATGACATTAAAACTTATTTTTCTCTCGATTTTATTATCGATGTCCTCGGCAGAAGCTATTATTGGAGGACGCTCTTTTGATAGTCAAACGGCCACTTCCGATGAACTTAAAATGGCTTCGCATACCGTCGTTCTTATAAATACAGAAAATCCGAGCTCACACAGCCGCTGCACCGGAACACTACTGAATCCAAATATTATTCTCACTGCCGCCCACTGCGTGGCAACAAGTCCCTCAAATTTATGGGTGGTAACCTCCGTGTATGAATTTGCCCTGGCAGAACGTCACGCCGTAACCCAAATTAAAGTTCATGAAGGATTCAACCAGTTCGATAAACCTTCAGATCTTCAAGCTAATCATGATTTAGCATTAGTACAGTTTTCTGGAGTTCTTCCGTCTGGTTTTTCACCAACCACTTGGGTCAGTTCTTTTCCAACGGTGCAAACACGTTTTTGGCTTCCGGTAGCGGGCTACGGAGAAACCCACGAGGGTCAGGGGGATTCTGGAGAACTGCGCTTAGGAAAAGTAACTATTTTTGATTATTCCTCTAAGCAAAGTTATTTTAAAGGGGATCAGTCATCGGCCGAAGGTATTTGCAAGGGTGATTCCGGAGGCCCCGCTTTTTTAAAGATTAAAGATGAGTTTTTTATTCTGGGTATCGTCACGGCCATTGAAAATCGCACCCTGTCCGGAGGAACAACCTTCGAGCGGTGCCAAGGAATTTCTTATTTTAATTCGACCTTATTTTATCAAGACTGGATCAGTGCCACATTAAAACTTTTTTAATTTCCCAGCCTGGTTTTTTATGAAACTAGAAAAAGTATGCGTGCAGTGCGGTCGTTCCTTTGAATGGCGAAAAAAATGGGAAAAAAATTGGAACGAAATTAAATACTGTAGCGATCGCTGCCGCGGTGAATCTCGTGGAAAAGGGAAATCTGAAAGTATTATGTTTCAGAACCAGATTCTTGCTTTATTGAAACTACGTGCGGGCGGAAAAACGATCTGTCCCTCAGAGATTTTACCGCAAGAGCAAAAACAAAATCCTGCAGTTATGGAACAGGTGCGGCAAGCGGCCCGCTTACTGGCTCACGAAGGCGTGATCGAAATCACTCAAGGCGGAAAGCCCGTGGATCCTGATTCTTTTCGCGGCCCTATTCGGCTTCGTCTTAAATCAATTTAAATAACTCGAAATGTCAGATTGATTCGTGGTCCTAATGCGGCTTTTGTTTTCGGAATGCTATGCTGCCAGAAGTGCTGACACGTGCCCGACATGATCAATAAACTTCCATGCATCAATTCGACCTCGGTTTTTAAATCGGCTTGGCAATAGTGCCTAAATAAAAATCTTCGCGTGGATCCAAAACTTACCGACGCGATTGTTGGATTTTGCCCCAGTTCTTTTTCGTTATCCCGATGCCACCCCATGCTGTCTTGACCATCGCGGTACTGATTGAGCAAGGCGGTCGTAAATTGAATCGAAGTCACGGCTTCGATTCGAGATTTGATGACCATCAATGTCTTTGTCCACACCTGCGGATGCATCGTCATGCCTGAATAGCGGTACGGTTTATCTAGATCGCCGTATAAGGCAGTTAGCCGGGGCTGCAGCACGGATTTCCCAAAAATTTTAATGGGTTCCTGCTTCCAGGAAATTTCGGTCAGTAAATTTTGAAAGTACAAATCACTTTCAGTGCGCGTAAAAAAAGCAGGCCATAGTTTTGCCTCGCCATCTTGACGTAGAAGATTCTCTGTATGGCTCTGGTCTTTAACAAGCATCTAAAACTCCGTTTAAGCCCGCGTAGAAAATATTTTTTCAGTTATTCTTTTTTTTTCTTTAACTTTTATATACACTTTTAATAGCCCTTGCCAAGAATATCTAGTTTTATGCTACAGTTCTATAGTTATCTTTTGACTCAAATTTTTTTGCTTAAATTATAAAAACGCGTCACCAGGTCGAAGGATTAATTATGGAAAAACGTCAGTTAGGAAAAATTAAGATTTCAGTTTCTGCACTCGGGCTA
>JAYTHR010000036.1:0-7008 GCA_043732425.1 Bdellovibrionales bacterium | reverse complement strand
CTTTTGTATAAACCATAACTTCTTTGGTTTTACCCTCAACTCCAAACGTCTCAATCGTTTTTTGCAAGTACGCAAACGGACCCGGATTTCCTACTTTACTAACTGCTACATATTGCTTAAGTCCATTAATCAGTAAGGACATATCTGCGGGATCAGTTCCAAAACTAGCTGCAATAAGAATATTATTTCCGGAACCCGCAGGAACTTTAGTTTCGATGAAGGAATAATTATTAGAATCCGTCATGTGAGAAATTCTAACAAGATTATTATTAACTGAGACGATAGCGCTTTCAAAACCTGCACCAGAGCTCATGGAATAAACGGGACCCGTGGCCGTTTTATCCACGGCTAAAATGACCGAATTTATATCCGCAAACAATGGTGTGCTGGCAAAACTAACCGCTTTATTTTTTTCCCAAAAGGACATTGTTTTCTCGCTAAGAAGACGAGGTAAGGCTTCTTTATCGACCGTCGTCTGCATGCCGTACATATTGGACATCTGAATCGATTGCTTCAATGGCGTTAAATCTTGACCGCAGTTTTGAAACGGTAAAATTGTCGTACTTAAAATTGCGTACCACATCCATTTATTTTTTCTCATCTTGCCCCCACGACTTTTTAAAAATACGATGTCTTTAGTTGAATCGTCACTCACAGCAATTGCCATCCTGGTGATTCACATAAAAGTAAAAGTTGCGCTCGCCATCGCTCGGTCAGTGGTTCTGATGTTTGCATCAGTGTTCGGTCCAAATCGACAAGCGAATCGATAACCATAGGACTTGCTTCTTGATCTTGGTAAAAAAGTGAGTACGTCAGTAAAATCGATTTCGGATTTGGCGCTTGATCGACCGTTAAACCGACTTTTCCAAGTGCCGAGATAACAAATTCATCGTAGCCCAAAATATTTCGACAAAACTGCAAACGAAAAGATTCGCGAATGGTGTTGTCATCGGTTGCTGGCGCTAGATTGACATTCGATACGTCTCCACCGCAATCACGCTGCGAGTAGCTGTCGTAGGTACTGCAGGAACCACCAAATTGCGCCGGACGATTCATAATCCACTGATTAATATGTCCTTCAAGCCCATCATCTTCAGCCGTACGAGAAAAAATATTACGCATTAAGCTCGCGACGTAAACTTTATTACCCACAAGAATGCGTTGCTTCGGAAGCGTCAACTTACTTGACCCGGGATGTTCCATCGCGAGTGAGGCAAGAGAAGTTTCTCCGCCTTGCGAACTTGACAGATAAAAGCTTCCGACTCGACCGCAGTTTTGAAAATATTGAACAAGTATTCCAAAAGTCAGAAAAATAAAAAAGATTTTTAAAGTTTTAACTTTCTTCATGTGACCCAACTATTCTTCCGGGAGCAACCACCACCGCAATTCCTTGTTTCTCTAAGATCAGCGGAGCCGCCACATTTTCAAAAGGATTTTTAGGAACGCGCAGAAGGCCCGCAATTGTCGACGCGGCCATCGCCGGAGTCGGCCGACCGACTTGATTGTAATGAGCAATCGGTGCAGCGACACCTTGAGTTCCAGCGTAATCGGAACTAGCGCCCTCGCGGTAAATATTTCCCACCACAAGCGGCGACGTGATCATACCCGAGTAAACACTGGTCACCATTTGATTAAATCCGTGATCACTTCCCGAGCCACTTGTTCGCGCGCTACGACTAAATTCCGAACTTATTTGAAAAACAGTTTCAGTCCACAAATCAGTTCCATTAAATAATTTGACCGTTTTGAGTTGATCCGCAAGTTCTAGCACGGCTGCCGCAACTCCGCGGTAGAACGTTGTCGTCATTGTTAAACCACCAACAGCGCCGCTTTCATGCATATCATTTATCAGCGTATAGGCTCGTAAGCCGTCGCCTTGATTCAGACTGACGTTTCCCACATCCGAAACTAACAGTTCAATACTAGTCGCTAACCCTTGCTTCAAAACATATTCCGTCAGCGCAAAACCTTCCGCCAAATTACCGCAAATAGTTCGTGTTTTTATCACATCCCGTAGGTCGCCGACGTGTCGCACGCCTTTATTTCCGTCCGAAACGTGCATCGACCAGATCGGGTTTGTGTCCGAGATAATCGCTTTATCGCTTAACCCAGGAAGCCCTGACATGCGCATTGAATTTTCAATCAAGTTTTTGTAGCGCGGTAATGCTTCGGCCCAGTAGCCATCGACGTCACCGACACCTTTTTTCATTAACACGGTGGCATTTTTCATATTGTCCGCTAATATTTTAGATCCCGCCGCATCCGATTTAATATATCTTTGCAATCGGGCTTGAGCTAATTCAAGAGCGCTTTGTTTTCTTTTTAAAAGTTCACTGGCTTTCACCCGATCCGCGCCAACAGGAGCAAATCCTTCAAGTAAATTAGCAATGGGTTTGTTTCCCGCTAATTTATTCATGGCTTTTCCCGTGGCCGAATTAAAATTTCCATAATCCGTACGATCGGGCCACTGTATCGCCTGAAAGTTTTTATTCGAGTAATCTGCAGCCAGGCCCGCAATCGACGAAGCGCCACCTAAGGGCGACATCTGTGCGGTCGCATTCGTGGGGTGCCCATCCATACCGGTTCCGTAGCCACGAATAACCATCATGTTATCCAAAAGATCGGTTAAGGGTCGAAGCTGACCTTTCCCATTATAAACACTGTGGCTAAACATGTGAGGTACAAGAACTCCTTTATAATCGAAAGTTTTGTACTCCGTGCCAGTCACTTGTCCTGAAGAACTTGTTAAAGCCGTTGCCACCATGGGGTTAACGATCATCATGGGATCTGAAGCACTTGTTCGCATCCAGTGATCAAAGCCATACCGCGCAGGCGCACCCGCCAAAAGTAAGTTCACGTAATTTCTTGAACCCAATTGCCCCGTAGCTTCGGCGTGGGCTTTTTGAATAAACCCATCCGACATGACATTGACTAATTTTTCAAGCGGAGGTGGCACCAGAACGGACGCACCCAACGCCAATCCGCCCGTTAAAAATAAGCGGCGATTTATTTTATTAGTTCCGTGACTCATGGCTCCCCCGCGGGTCGAAAATTAACCGATCGATAGTATTTCGAAGCCATTATTTTTTTTAAGACTTGCTTCGGAGACTGATTTTTTTTCAAATCTTCAGCCAGCCGCTCAACAAAACTTCGATCGGCTATGGCCTGCGGAGTTAACAGTTTATTCAAATCGGAATAGCGTGGGTCTGTACGATCGTACAACGCTACGGTGATGCCCGTTAAAAATTCGAAGTATCGCTTGCTCGCGCATTGATAAAAATCATCCGTTGTGGCCATCGCCGCACCCAATTGTGAAATGCCCGTGACCGGAATATTCTTAAGTTCGCCCGAAAACGAGCGAAAGTATAATTTACCACTAGGCGTTTGACGGTGAAAATTTTCAACGGGCTCCGATGGCCAGCCCTCGACACTTGAAAGTTCGGGTCGGTAAGTGGCTACGGTATAACCGATTTGCGAAAACGTACGCGCACCCCGATCAAAACGCGTGTAATCTGATGCACCCAAGACGGTGTTTCGGGCCGTGTAAGCCATTTGATCTAAATTGGCATGACACTGCAGACACGAGGTTGAATTTCTAAACGGTGCGGTCGATCCTACTTTTAAAAACTGAACCACGTCCGCTTCGCGCAGGGCCGGTAGCGTTGCGCACATAAAAGTTTCCATGGCTACTTTGGCCCAGCGCCGCGGTAACTTTGTTTGTCCGTTCATTTCTAAGCCCAGCGGATGACCGAAATTAAGTAAAACAAAACTAGGAGACCCTAAAATTCCGCCGCCTTGAGTTTGAAAAAGATTAAATGAAAAGTTTAGACCTGGCTGTTCGTTACCTCGCTTATCATCTCCTAAGGGATGCAAACTTAAATTAGGAATCAAAGCGTTTTCCGTAGCCAGGCGGATGCCCTTGAGTTCTCCGGTTTCAATTTTTGGAAGATTTGCAAAAAAGGAATTTGTCGAATCACTGTTACCATCAAAGCCGCCGGACAACGCACGAAAATTAAAAAGATTTGTATTATAATTCATATCGTTTCCGCTGAGGCTGCGGCCCGGAAAATTCACGCTCCAGCCGATCAGTCGCGCCACAAAACTGTTATCGGATCTGATGCCATGAACACCGGTACTCAACGTCAGAGCGTCGGAATATTTTCCATTTTTCGCAAAGAAGGCTCGAGTTAATGCTAGACCCGGTTCGTTCATGTCGTAAATATTTCGAGTCCCGATTCCAAGTTCGTTATTAAAACCTTGAATTTGTTCCACGGCGTTACCGGAAAACCAAGACCGATGAAAAGAGTTGAGGTTGTTCAAAGTCCATTGGGCTTCGATATCATTCGGAGCAGACAAAAGACCCGATCCCGGATCCAACTCTGTTTTGTCCAAAATAGAAAAACAAGCCTCTAAAGCTCTGGTTCTACCCGTCTTTACTTCCATCATCAAAGCGTGATTTAAAGGAAGTGGCCGTCCTGTTAATTGGCCGTAGCACCGCTTAAAAAGGGCCACTTCGGATAAGGTCTGGGCGTGACTAGATAGGGCTAAAGCCGTAACAAATGCAAATATATGCAATGATGATTTCAAAATCAAAGTTCACCCGCCCCCTTAATATTTCGGTCTTTTTACTGAAATCCTAGAGACTTAGGCAGAATTATTCTCATAATAAAACAAGACTTTTCAAGACCGTTATATTCATACAGCATTAAAGGAATATGCAGCATCAAAACCGGTTCAATTTGAAACTTCTCAGAAACTATTTTCTTTTTGCGGGCCTACTTCTGTTCTCATGGGGTGCGGGCGCAATGAAGATAGAAAAGCAAAAAGGTAAAAACGTGTTGCTTGATCTTGAGAAATCAAGCGTGAACGTGGAAGAAAATTATTTATTTAAAAGTAGTAATAAATCCCAAGTGCTTTTAAAGATTAAAAAAGTTAGAAATGATAAAGCTCTGGCGATTATCGAAAGTGGAGAAATAACAGAGCCCTTAGTCAGTTATATTTTACAGACGAAAACTAAATTAACTTCCCCCCGGGTTGTCGCCGAAAAAACCCAGGCCGCTGGTGGGCAAGTCAGTTATTCTCAAAATACAATCGGCGTTAAACTACTGGAAACAACCACCATAGGACTTCAAGGAAATGGCTTCTTACTCTCAGGCTTTTATCAAAAAACACTTTCTAATAAGTACGATGTCCTGGGGAAGTTTTCCTACAATTCAATCAAAGTAACGAGTGATCCGCAACCGCCAAGCCTCTGCACCGATGGTCCTTGTTACGTCAACATTTCCTATCTCGACCTTGAAGTTTTAATGAAATACAAAATTCCCGTGGCTAAAAATATTTTATGGTTAGGTCTTGGTTTTGACTTTCTGTATGCCGTGGATAAAAGTTCAAACATTCTTGATCCAAGCAATATCGGAATTCAGCAAAAGCTAACCGCCGTTTTAGGCTTCGATTGGGCTCTTACCACCACTTCGTACATTCCTACGAGCCTGGAATACGGAACATTTATTAATAAAAATTCCGTAACCGCTAATCAAATCCTAATCACTTCAGGATACGGCTTTCGCTTTTAACAGACACCCGTCACGGATCAAGACTTTCGACTAAGGAACAAAAAACTTGCGGTAATTTTTCGCCTCGGTGCGCGGGCGCCGTATAAAGCGCGTAGCTTCCGCCAAGTTCTAAGCTATCGCGCGCCGTTGGACATTTAAACTTCACGATGACTCCGAATGCTGGCACTACCGCATTACTTAAGGCATCCAAAGTGGTGCAGGCCATTCCGACTTTAAGAACAGTGCTTGCTTCGCAAACGCGAACAACGGCGGGACTTTCACCGCTCGCTAATTTACAAAAAAGTTTCACCTCTGTTCCGGGCGCGCAGTTATTTAAACTTGGCACTGAAGTAAATCCGCAATTTCGAAGCGGTGAATCTTCACCCTGACGGCACGCACCCGTTACGAAGCTGCCCTCGGCCGGAATCTGTAAATTTTGACTTCCATAATTATTAGCCGTGGCTTTTTCAGAAAACTGACAAGCTATGCGATTTTGAGTTGCGCCCGTTTCAGTTTTGAATACTGTGGGCACAAAAGTAAAATTTCCCCCGGCATCTAGAATTGGTTTTCCTTCACAAAAAATCTTATCATTTTTCGCGAAAAATAGAATCCTCAAGTATGGAAGTGATCTCGGGTTTACTTCATACCCGCTGCGGTTACGTTATATTGCCAAAGCGCGTGGCCCAACAACAAAAACTTCCCTTCGAAAATTCTTTCGGCAGGATATCGTCTCACAAAGATTCCCTTTGCTTAGTCTATCGCCCCCTTTTTCGTAAAACGGCACTAGGTCGAGCCCTGATCGACGCTTTTACATAATTCCTAAAAATTAGAACTAGACTCAAATTAAAATATGCTTTTATAGTAGTGAGATGAAAAACACGATTGATATTTACTGCATGGCTCATCAAGATCGCAGCGACCGAGTCCGTTGGCTGCTTGAGGAAATGAATTTATCATATACCGATCATTTCTTAAAAAAAGCTGAAGGCGAAATGCAAACAGCAGCCTATAAAAAACTAAATCCCATGGGACGCGTACCCACTCTAGTTCATGACGGCGTTCCCCTATTTGAATCCGGAGCCATTTGCCTTTATCTTGCCGATCATTTTGCTGAAAAAAAATTAGCGCCTGGTTTAACTTCGCCCGAACGAGGTCCCTATCTTCAGTGGATGGTATGGTCCGTTGCTAGTCTTGAATGTGTTATCGCTCGTATGTTTACACATGTCTCAACACCAGAGCAAAAAGCGGAAACTTTAAAATTTGTCCAAGAGCAATGTGAAATTTTTAAATTAGCTTTAAATCCTGTTCTAGAAAAACAAGATTACATTCTTCCTTCAGGATTTTCAGCAGCCGACATTATGTTGGCCGCCGTTATTCCCGGAGCTTGGGATTTTCTTGTCGAGCCTAACCCGGCAATAAAAGGATATATGCAACGCTTGATGAGCCGACCGGCCGC
>JAYTHR010000035.1:0-2029 GCA_043732425.1 Bdellovibrionales bacterium | reverse complement strand
AAATCTGACTCAACGTGCATGGTGCGAAAGTATGTTTTTTGCAATCGCCACAAAAATGTTAGCGTTAGCACAAAAAACTCCGGATTATGATGATATCGTTTCGGAACTTCGTGAAAGACTTTGCGATACTTATTTCTGTAATTTCTCTATCTTTCAGTCGGTCCCTGACTCTTGGGCGGTAGGCCAACTGTTCCCGGTTATGCCAATTCATAATTTAAAAAATGAACCTTACCACGAAGCGACCTTAGCTGATTTAACCTGCGATTCGGATGGTAAAATCGAAAAATTTATTGATACTGAAACTGGAGAGTTTAAAAAAACACTTCGGGTCCACCCTTTCAAAGAGGGTGATTCTCCGTACTACCTAGCCGTTTTCCTAACTGGTGCGTACCAAGAAATTTTAGGTGATTTGCACAACTTGTTTGGCGACACCGATGCGGTTCATATTTCGATTCACAACTCAGGCTACACCGTGGATCATTACGTCCCTGGCGACACCGTTACGGAAGTTTTATCCTACGTTCAGTACGGCCGTGCCGAGATGGTCGACAGCGTTCGCCAATTCACCGAAGAAAGCATTGCCTCAGGAAATATTACTAAGCAAGAAGCGAAGTCTTTGATTAAGCATTATGAAGAAGGACTTTCTGGTTATACTTATCTTGAGGAAATGGAATAGTTTAGCTTGTGATTTTAGGAAGTGCATTTTAGTGAACAGCTAAAGTGCTTACAGTCTTATTGATAATATTTTTCGCAGGATTTTTTACGGTTTCTTTCAATTTCTAAATATTTTTTAACAAGATCTTTTTTCTCGTCCGCAAAGGCGCTCTGGCCATTATTCACTAAATCTGAAGTGTCTACTTGAGTTACCTTACGGCCTGCTGGTGTTTTAGCAGTGAATTTGAAATTATATTTATCACCTTCTAATAAGTAAGATTTTTGCTCGCGATAATACTGACTCGTATCAATAACTTGATCTGCCGAGCCCTTAAGACAAAGCACGCTAGCAACTTTTCTTTTCATGCGACGGGAAACTTTTAAAATCATTTTATTAATTTCCGAATTAGTCATTAAAGAATTCACAACCAAATCCATGGCTCGCGCTCCGTAGACGGGGCGATCAGACATAATAATCCCATTCAAACAGTCATTTTTGCTTTTTTCAGAACAATTAAAACAACCGAGGCCATTATATTTCTGCACGCAGTACGTAGCACTGGAAGTGGCGGTGCAATCTTGAATTGTCTTCTTTAAATATTTCATTCCCAAGGCACCGGCAAAATCAGCCAGCACATCATTTTCACCTAAGTTAGACTTCACATTCGCACAGCAATGATTCTTATCAGAGGCATCAGGAATCCAAAAAACAGGACGAGCCCCTGGCGTCGCTTTGTAATCGTTGGTACAGATCAAATATTGACTTGTAGCCACAGAGCCGCCCGCTTGGAAAGTGAGATCCAATTGGGGCACCTGCTTTTGCTGAGTTAAAAGTTTCGAGCATCTTTCTTGCGGGTTATTTTTACTCTGCTCGCATTCCACTTCAACCAGCGCTAATTCAGGATCTTTTAATTTTCCAATTTCATCATACATTTTAGAATACTTCATCGCCGCCAATTTTTTCAGTTCTGCAGTTGTCTTAATTTGTTTCTCTAAGGGCGTGCCCGAATAACAATTCAAAATATCATAAGCTGCAATGGCATCGATGGGAAAATTTCCGTATTCCCGGCGATAAGAGTCCGAACGCGAACTTCCGACCGAAGGCGGGTTTTCAATGAGTAAAATACTTAAAGCTAAATAAGGATCAACTCCCTCATTTAAGGCTTTCTCGACGATGTCCTCTAAGGCATCCGCTTCGTAATTTCCATTTTTGTTTCGGTTTAATCCTGCAAAATTATATTTTATAGGTATTACCGCTTTTTTAGCAGCTAATCCTTCAATCTCACAGGCTTCAATCTGCGAATTTAAACGATCAATTTCAGAATTTAATTCTTGATCGTCCTGAATTGTTTTGTTCATAACGGCTTGATAGTGA
>JAYTHR010000034.1:0-7015 GCA_043732425.1 Bdellovibrionales bacterium | reverse complement strand
GAGAAAACAATTTATTTTTACTAAAAAGTAAAATGAATGATGGGATTAAATGCAGCAATTCAAAATTAGTTTGATGACTATTTATAAAGATAAAATTTAGACAAAACTTCCAGATTAAAACTAGCCCCAAAAAAAAATGAGCTAAGCTCCAGCGCACCTGAATAGCTGCCCAAACCGCTGCAAATAAAAGCGTTAATATCAAACCATTCCAGATCATGTAGTTATAAGAGTTTGGAAGCGTCTCGAACGGAAAATAATGTTTGCAATTCTCGAAAAAAGCCCAGCAAATTTCATGATTTTTAATACCAGGATACGTTGATCTTTTTTCAAGATCGAAAAAACAGATAAACCAAGACGCTAAAAAGACGGCCTGCAGCCGCTTCGATTGTCGAATCTCATCGACCGCAAAAAAAACGTCATACTTTTTAGTAAGCCATGTTAGCCAACTCATGTTCATAAGTAATCTTGCCACACCTTTTTAGCTTTTTGAAAGCAATTTAAATCCATTAATTCCATGCATTTTCAATTGCTATAGGCTCTTAGAGGTCATAATGTTTTCATAACGCTTGGTTAGAAAACCAATAAGCTTTAGCTAAACTTAAAGGGACACGAATTGTCACTTCAATTTATTCAGCTCAGTCCGCAGTGTGACGTCATCAAAGCAACGGATGAGACGCTCGTTTTTTTAGTCGACAACAGCAGACTTCTTTTTAAGTACAAGAATGTTCAGATGATTGTCGACCATATTTTAATTCCATTAAAATATGGTCTTGCCAGATCCGCGCTCCTAGAAGGCCCAGATCTAAAAGCCCGCGCGAATCAATGGAATCAGCTTATTCAAAGCTTAATTGATTTAAATATAATATTAGAAGTTTCAGAAAAACCAGCTTTAAAAAACAGTCATATTTTTTCTAACCTTTTCAATTCAACGGAGCTTCTGAATTTATTGACGAAACGAAACGTAGCAAAATTCTCAACTTCGTCATGGGAAGAATCTAATTTGAAACAGTTTTCTGGAGATTTTAATATTGTTATTAGTCGACTCAGCGAACGGCCACAGCTGAAAAGACTTAATTCTTTTTTTAAAAAAATGAATAAGCCTTGGTTTTGGATCGAATATGAAGGGCATTCAGCTCAAATTGGGCCCTTATTCAATTTAAATGGCTCGTCTTGCCTAGAGTGTCTACTGATTCGAGAAAAAACACGATCTGAGGATCATGAAACTCTAGAGCACATTAACGGTGTAAGTTCTCAATTGATTGTTCAATCGAAGGATTTTTTCGGAAACGAAGGACTGCTTAATGAATTTTTGGCAGAAAAAATAATCCATTTGAATTCCGGGTCTACATTATTTTCGTACGAAAATGAACTGGTATCGATTAATTTTAAAACGCTGAAAAGTTCGCAAAATAGATTTCTTCAGTCACCCGTCTGCAGCGTGTGTTTCCCAGATGAATGAAGTCATCGAAAAGCTGCAAATTTTATTTGACGCCCGATTCGGACTAATAGTTCCGTACGGCTACTTTCCGCAAAAGCCGAACGATCCTAATTTATTTCAATATAGCGTCAGGACGGATCAGCTCTTCGGAAAAACGGACAAGTCACTTTATGGTTTAGGAATAAGTCAAAGTAAAGATCAGGCGGCGTTAGCTGCAATTTATGAAGGTATCGAGAGATACTGCTACATGTTGCCGCTGAAGGCCTTTAAAGCTAAAATTAAATCTTTTGATCAGCTTTCAATAGATGATTTAAAATTTTCTTCATTTAAATATTTTTCATCCGAGCAAGAAAAAAGTAAGAACCTACAAATTCAGCGGCTCGTAAAAAACCTAAAAAATTCGAAATTATTCTGCCTGGCAGATCAAATAACCTCGTCTGGCCGTACGCCAATTTACATACCAGCAGGAGCTATCTTTAGGGACTATGACTATCGCTTTTTAGAAAACACAACGAATGGCATGGGAGCAGGTCAAAATCAGATATTTTCTGAAAAATCAGCCATTTATGAGCTGATTGAAAGAGATGCTTTCCAATACACGTGGCTAACGCAAACGGGATTGTTCGAAATGAGTCTCAGTGACATTTTCGAATTCTGCCCCAAGAGCATCACTATGCTTGCGCAAATACCTACCCTAAAACCGTTCTTAAAAATTCGCCTTGCTCGAACTTCTATCGGAGACTATTCAGTTATTACAAGCATACAAACAGACAATGAATTCGGATTTCCAGCTTACTGCGTAGCTTCAGCGTACCGGCCCGATCTTGACGAAGCCATCGCTAAATCTTTGGCTGAATTGGCCCAAATTGTTTCGGGCCATCAGCAGAAACCTAGTCAGCCCATTGAATTTTTTCTAAACTTTGACAACATTTCAGAATTTAATGACCACGTTAATTTATTTTATTACCCGCAACAAATCAAGTTGTTGGGTATATTTAATCATGAAATTCAAGTTCCTCTGATTCGATTCACAAAATTACAGCAGTCGGATGATGACAATCTATTTAAAAAATTTGACGAAAAAAAAATCAGAATTTTTATGGTTAATATGACCACTTTAGAATTTAAGGGGTTACCCGTTTATGTTTCCAAAGCTGTCTCACCAGATTTAATTCCGCTCAACGTAACCCATAGCCTTCGACCCTTAGGACATCCTCGATTACAAGATGCGGGCCCTTTATACGATATTCCACACCCTTTCCCTTAGTTTCAAGCTCTGTATTTAATTGCCAACTAAAAATTTAAAAAATAGACTTTGTAGAATGAAGTTTATAAATACAGATTCACTTTTTGATTACTGGAATCAGTTTGTTTTAGATACAAATAATAAAAAAGTTTTTTTTCAGAGTGTTGCATCTTTTCAAAGAAATGAAATGCCTAATTTTTCAAAATTAATCTTTATCAATTTACCCGTGGCGAATGATGATTTTTTTCAAGAAATAAACTTCCTTCAGCTGCTAAAATCACGAAAATCAAACCGCGAATGGACAAACAAAACCATCGGTTTGCAACAGCTTTCAAATTTATTAAATTTTGCCGTTTACCAAAAATCAACAAATCACTTTAGTTACTCCTCTGCTGGCGGACTTTATTCCGTGCGCACCTATTTTGTTGCGAACGGTATCAGCGATCTAGTGGATGGACTATATTTTTACGATCCATCCAGCCACGCAGTTCATTTAATTAAATCTTTTAAATTGCTTGAAACACAGTTAGGCCTTCTTGGACTGCATTTTGAAAATTTACCAAAGCTAACTTTTCTTTTTCTGTCGAATTTTCAAGAGGTCGAAAGAAAATATTTGCATCGGGCCCTGCGCTTTGTACTTATCGAAACGGGTGAAATAATTCAAAACTTGCAACTACTTACACAAGCAATGGAACTGAATCACTGCGCTTGGGGAGCTGGTTTCGACCATGACATTGTCGGTTCAGTAGGTGGACAAATAGATCGACAGATATTCACAGGTTGTTTGATTGTCGGTTGATTCATATTATGAACTGATTTGCTAAATCTGATAAATAGCCATAGGCTGAATTTCATGACTGAAGTTTTAATTACCGAAACAAATTTTCAAGAAATATTTCCATTTTGGCAAATTGAACTTTGGCCCGGAAGGCAAAGTCCAATCGAAGAGACCAGCGCTATCAATCACTTCGGAGAAATCGACATCAAGCTATTGGCTCAACCTCGTTTTTTCTGGAAAGCCCACTTACGCGACGAGATTATCGGCGTCCTGTCAGGCCAACTCACGGCCGCGGACCGATTCAGATTACGTGGACTATGGGTTCATCGCGCCCATCGCAGCCATTCTATCGGCAGAGAACTTGTGAAAACCGCGCTTGAAAAAGCGACTTCTTTGGATTGTCGTTGGGCCTGGACAATGCCAAGATCTAAAACGGAAAGTTTCTATCTAGCCAGAGGATTTCAATTTGTACGCGACGTCAGCGGCTACGAATTTGGCCCACACTCAATCGTTGAAAATAATTTAAAAAGGACGTCCTAGTTATTTGTAATGCAAAAATTTGACCGTTCATATTTAACACCTGAAAGTTTATGTTCGGTACTCTGCTCACCAAAACGCGAATCTACCTGAACAGCTTCCTCTGCAATAAAACCAATATCCTGCTGTCCATTTGCTTTCCATTTATAAGAAACTGGATTTAGCCTCAGAACAGTTTCTAATCCTATGTCTAGCGCCTGAATATCAGTTTTAAATTTTCTGAGTGAAGGATACGCATCGATCGCACCGGTAGCCCCAACGCCACAAGAATTTCAACCACACTAAAACCTTTTGAAATGAAATTATGAAAATGGCGAACGCTTTTTTTGCTCATTTTACCTCAATTTATTTGGGTTAAATAAATTAAAGCACAAGTTTAAGGTAAAACAATATATAATTTATCGTACGCCTCGGGATCTGATTCAATTTTTTTTCTAAAATTCGATCAAAGCTAAAGCTATTCCTATAATTACTTGGCCCTCGTAATTTTGCAGACGCCATTCATGACATTCTTCTTTTCTATAGATAACGTCACTGACTTCATTTTTATAAATGCTAATATTAAGACCAGGAGCATCAGCGCAAATTGGATCCCCCGCCTGTTTGTCGATTAAGGGAGTTGCTAAGGAAATATTCGTTATTTCATTTTTAATTTGGTTCAAGACATAAGAAGATAATCGCCCTAAATTTTCAATTCTAGTCTTGTGGTTACTCGAACTCGCAACCCTTAGCGTCATAAGGCCAGATGAATCCAATATAAAAACTTTCTGTCGCGGTAAAGCGATAAACCCAGGCGTTCGCTGGGCTTGAACCAAAGTATAACTACGTGCTACTGAGAAATTAAAAAAGATTAGAGTTATCACGAGCAGTTTTTTCATAAATTCTCCTATTAAAGAATGAAAATCAGTTGAATCTAATTTTCGATTTCTTTCATCAGTTAACTTTATGATTTTAGGAAATTAAATATTCAGAACAAGAAAGTGTTAAGTTAAAAAACGGGTGATAAAAACAAAGTAAATATTTGTAGAAAAAGATAAAAGTTAATTTATTCTTAATTTGCCCAAGTACGTGCAATTATTAGTGCAAGACTGAGATCCGCCATTGAACCACTGTTGTCTACAAATAGAAACACTGGTGACCTGACCGTTGCATCCGAACGAGGCCCAAGCCCCTGTCACGGCCTGACCGTCATCGCATGAACCCGTGTCGGGACATTTCCACACATCGATAGAAAGAGTTCCACCCCCGCCAACAGCATTCCAACTGACACCGTCACAGTAAAGCGGAGCACCGGAAGTCGAATCGTAAGCTTGTGATCCTTTAGGATTCGGAGCACAAGAAATTCCCGGGGAAGATGCCATCGGACGAATTCCCCCGGCAACTTCCAGTTTTGCCGAACTAGCTCCAGTTCCGATGCCGACATTACCCGTGTTTGTTATAGTTAAAGTATTTTGCCCCTGTGAATTAAAAACGGTGGCTCCGGTAGGGGCGCCCGTATTAAAAAATACGAAGGTTGAATCGATGCCACCATCAAATTCCATGTCGAAGCCTAGACTAACTTTCCCAAGTCCAGGTGAAAAAGCTTCCTGATTAACTAATAGTTTTCCGTCAACTTGTAGCTTTTGCGTTGGCGTCGTCGTTCCGACGCCAACGTTTCCATTGGCGTTCAGCCAAATCGCGGCCCCACCGGCTCGTGGCGTGTTATCGACGTCCATGCCTAGGCCCAATGCGGTGGTCGTCCAATCTGTGCCATTTGCCGCTCGGTAGGCACGAATTCCGAGAGCAGATTGGTTTGCCGATGTAAATCCAATGCTTGCAAGCGCCAGTTCATCACCTACCGCAGTGCCCAGTGAACCTGCGTTTGAGTTCAAAATACTACTCATCGCGGTACCGCCTAAACTTGTTGGTGAGGCTGAAACAGATAAAAGACCCGTTGGGCCCGTTGTGCCGATGCCAACTTTTCCACTGTTGGTAATTCGCATACGCTCGACTGTTGGAATACTTTGCGTCGTGAATCGAATTGAATCTGCGGCTGCCGTTCCCGTAGTGGCAACGACCATGTCTTTGCTACCGTAGGCATAGGTATCGTTTGAGTTCCAATTCGCGAAACCCGTATTGCCCGTTCCCTGAATTCCGAAAGCGCCGCCGGTGGAGGTATTTGAAACCTCGAACTGGGCAAACGCGCCAGTACCCGGATCTGCATTTTCAATGCGAATGGCCGTATTAGAATTTTGATCTTTTTTAACTTCAATTAAGTTTGTAGGCACCGATGTTCCAATTCCGACATTACCCGCACCATAAAAAATATCACTGGGATTTGAAGTGCCTATCTTCCAGAGATTATCAGATACGGTGCTTATTGAAAAACACTCAGTAATTACTGCGCCCGCTACTTTTGCTTTTATAGTTATGACATCAGGAAGTATTTCGCGGACTGTGCCCGTATCGCCAATTTTTGATAGTTTTACTCGAAAATCAGCATTTCCGGTTCCGGCAGTCCAATTTGATAAGCGAAAATCTGTGAATTGAAGTAACCCTGTTTTATCTGTCGACTTATCGGTAAGATTATAACGTACCGCTCCCGCAGCATCTTTAATCGCCGCAACCGACGCCCCTGCGCCTGACGGATTAATACCGCCAAAAGAATTCAAACAGGCTGTACGATCGCTCAGTAAAGTCCTTAGCTCAGCCGTAATTTCACGTTGCTGATCTTTAGCCTGAATTCCCTTTTGTTGTTTGGCTGCATTCGTGATTACGGAGGCCAAAGCAGCTCCGATAACAGCCACTAATCCTAGAGCAACAAGAATTTCCACGATGCTGAAGCCTTTTTTATCGTCGAAATTCATTTTACAATTTAAATTTTTTATAATTCAACTCCGCGCTGTTGCTCCATGTTGAATTAAAACATAATAATAAACAAAAAGCTTATTTTTTCCATTGTTTCTTTCTAGCTATTCGTCCAGCTTTTTATCTCTATGCCGGTGCTTTTTTTGCGAGATCAACACCTTTAAAAAAG
>JAYTHR010000033.1:0-2030 GCA_043732425.1 Bdellovibrionales bacterium | reverse complement strand
CTGCAGGTTCTATGCAGTTTGTTTTCATTTTCAACTCCCTTTTTAGTTCATGCCTTTATTACGCGTTTACAAACGGGAACTTTCACAGCGACAGATTTAACCGAGCTTGTGATTTTAGCTTTAGGATTCGGAGTTTGCGGAGCGGGCAATGGATTGATCTTGCAGCATTATTTTTACCGCACTTTAAATTTTAATCAGATCACTAATAACCTGGTGAATAAAAAAATTTTCCAACATGCCTTGAAGCTTTCGGCACTTGCGAAAAATAAATTTCAAGTGGGCGATATCGTGAACTTCATGAGCTCAGATTCTGACGCCATTGCAGATAGTGCGATTACCGTGATCGATCTATCTAATGCGGTATTACTTCTTGCCGGGTGCACGATCACACTATTTTATTTTATTGGTTGGTCCGCGCTGATTGCCGTTGTCGTGATGGCAGCCCTTGTTCCGTTAACCCAAAAGCTTTCGAAAAAATTCTTAGTTCTTGAAAATCAAATGATGTCCCTCCGTGATCAGCGCATGACTTTGATGACTCAGGTGATGAATGCCATCCGTGTTGTTAAATACTTTGTCTGGGAGAAAAGCATTCTGGCCGAGGTCAATGAGGTTCGTGGTCAAGAAGTTCAGGCCCGCTACCAGCTGGCCAAAGCGGAAATTCTGTGGGGGCTCATCTATACCTCAATTTCATCGATCGTGCTTTTTGTGGCTTTGCTGACGCATGTTTTGCGTGGCTTCACGATCGACTTAGCCCTTATTTTTACCTGCATTTCCATTTTTTCAATCATGGAAGACCACTTCGGGGGACTTTCTAAATTTATCAGTCGGCTGATAAATATTTTGGTAAGCTCAGCCCGCATTACCGAATTTTTGAAATCAGATCAGGTGCCCAGTTTTACAAATAATGAGTCAGACCAAAAAGCGTTCCTCGAATTTAAGAATTTAAGTTTTGGTTACGTCGAACAGAATCCAGTTTTGAAAAATTTAAATTTTTCCCTTGAACAGGGCCAGTCCTTGGCGGTCGTTGGCCCCGTCGGAAGTGGGAAGTCCACTTTGCTGTCCTTGTTATTGAAAGAACTCAAAGCCACTTCCGGCGCTGTTACTTTCAAATTCACGACATCTCAGGCCTTTGTTTCCCAAGATGCGTATATTATTAATACAACACTTCGACAAAATATTTTATTTGGTGCTGCCGAAGTCACTGCAGAGAAAATTCAAAACGCCCTTCACGTTTCCGCATTAGAATACGATATTTCGTCGCTGTCCGCGGGACTGGAAACGGAAATTGGTGAAAAAGGAGTTAATCTTTCGGGCGGACAAAAGCAAAGGGTATGCTTAGCCCGTGCGGTGATTTCGGATGCGGAATTTATTTTATTAGATGATCCACTATCGGCCGTCGACCCCATGACGGAAGAAATTCTGTGTCATCGCCTGTTATTCGGGTTGTGGCGCCAAAAAACGCGGGTTGTGGTTACCCACCGGCTAGAATCGTTAAGCCGCTTCGATCAGATTCTTTTTTTACAAAATGGAATAAATTATTTTGGAACATTCACGGAACTTAGCAAAAACTGCATTCCTTTTAAAAAATTTCTGCAGACTCACATTGATAACAAAAACTTAGAAAACAGCGGAACTTTGCAGACATCAGTCAGCGCGGCTTCAGTTCTAACTGGCCCCATCGAAGCAACTTCTACGACGCGCATTACTGAGGATGAAGATCGTGCTTTGGGTGCAGTTCATCGCTCTGTTTATTTCGATTACATCAAAGCATTAGTCGGAAATGGAAAATGCCAAAAATTAATTCTTTGGGGACTTTTCGTGGGGGCCGTGGCAGTTGTTGCAGCCCCGGTATTGCAAAAGCTTTGGCTTTCGCAGGCGACTCATTTCGGTGACATCGCTCCGTTAAAGATTATTTTAATTTACGGTGCCTTAGGGATACTTACGATGCTGGTCACGTTTTTAAGTAATTCGTTCTGGGCGCTACGGGGAATTAAAGCCGGTCAGCTTTTTCACGATCGCATGTTGCGGTC
>JAYTHR010000032.1:0-7035 GCA_043732425.1 Bdellovibrionales bacterium | reverse complement strand
GGCTTTTCTAAGTTATGAATAAGCCTCTAAATTAAACAAACAGCAAAGCACTGGGGTTAGCAATGTCATCACTTAATAAAGCATTACAAGATTTAAAGTTTGATAAGCGTCTTTTCGAATTAAATGTGCGTTTAGGTTTAATTAAAAAAGAAGATATCGCCCAACACGAGAAGTCTTTAGTTGATTTAGAATCACAGTCTGAAAAATTAGATATCGAAAAAGAAGACACCGACACCATTTCTTAAGATTATTTTTAAAGTATTTCCAAAAACTATTTTATGACCACGAGTCACCTAGCGTCTGGGGCGGCTCTGAAAATCAGTTTATGAATGTAGTGCCTGGTGAGTGATGGGTGGTGAGTGAGTGACAGGATTGCACTAATCTTTCAGTTCAACCCATTCCTCGCGTAGGATTTTAAACTGTCCGCCATTTTCTAGTACGTATAAATTCTTGATTCCTTTATCCTTATGTCCATCTGATTCGTAGTCTTGGACAAACTGGAACAGATACTGATCCTTTAAATTAAAAATGTTCGGTTTTGATAAGTTAATTTTCACAAACTTATACTTCGATTTCAAACTGACCTTGTGGGCTAACCAAGATGATTTCGTATAGTTCGGATCAGAAAATTGATCCGAGTAGGCATTAATATAATTACTTAGATCTTGTTTTTCCCAGAGATCTTTCCATCCGTTAAGCCATTTGACCGCATTTTCTTTTTTTAAAGTGTGCTCGTCAGCTTTTAACCAGTGAATTTGATTATCAATAATTAACGGGGTTTTATTTAAAGCAATAAGACTTTCGACCTTTTTGATCGCATCGTTTCTGAGAACCACGCAGCCTCGCGAGCCTCGATTTAATGCCACTTGATCTGGAACCGAATGTAGCCATATTCCCGAACCCGTTTTATTTTCAAATTTATCAAAAACATTTGGATAATTCGTCGTGAAGGCCATGGATCCGTAAAGATCGAAGGGAATTTCTGGCGGCACTTTTTTTCGCTGCAAAAGATAAATACCTTCCGGAGTTTTTTTATCATCACGTTTGGTTTTAGGACCGTCATTTTTTCCAATATCGATATCAAAAACGGAATGAAACTGGCTTTGATCCAAAGTCGAAGTCTGCACAATGTAAAGTTGTCGTTTTGTTTTATCCGCTAAAAAAGCGTTCGTTGTAATATGTTTATCATCGGACAACTGCAAAACTTCAGAAGGAAAAAGCGCAGCTGCTTTTGTCTCGGGCACAGCCTGTTGGGCAATCGCAAAGGTCGCAGATAAGAGCACGAATGGGGTTATTAATAATTTCATGGCAAATGTCATTTCAACAACTTATCGACAGAGAGACCGTGAATATCAAGATAAACTAGCCCAATAAATTTGAGTAGTACTAATTATCCAAGCGTCGAATTGCTGACTCGAATTTATCGTGTCTCGATATGAGATAACGTAAATTAAAATCACTTTATAACTTACGATTTTGTTAAGACTTCCTCGAATTATACCGATCCGAGAAGACACACTTTGTTAGTCTGCAAAGTGGACTTTGAGAAGAGGCTTAATGAATGCATTAATTAAAAAAATAATTGTGATCCTGCTGGTAACGATCAATATGGGCTGTTTAGTTCTGGGCTCTTACTGGGTATTTATGGCGACGGAAGGTCACGAAGTTCAAACCATTACGGAATCAAAACTACGCCAACCCGCTAGCATCCAAGAAAAATTTGCGGGAGCCCCCATGATTTACACGATGGAAAAATTCGTCGTTAATCTTTCCGGCTTACCTAAAAGAACAATTCGCGTTCAAGTAAATTTAGACATGATAGGCCCTGAATCTTTTCAAGAAATTATGGATTTAGAAAATCGCGCCAAAGCTCGTGATCGTATTGTGCGGGTTTTAAATGAGAAAACATTTGATGACCTGGAATCGATCCAAGGAAAACTTTTCTTGAAAGACAAAATTGTCGAAGAAGTAAATAAAATGTTAGACAAAGGTCTAGTCAAAGATGTGTATTTCACCGACTTTGTCATGAATTAAAATTCGAACTGTAGAAAGACTAAATACAGATATTGCTTATTTCTTTTTTTGATAAATTCGTAAAGCCATGTAAATCGCTAACGCTAATAATAAAATGATAAATCCCAGCACGGCTTTATTTTTCATAAAGCCCTGTCCTGACTGAGAACTTGGCTCGTCCGAAGCTAACAAATCAGCCGGCATGGCCTGACCGATTCCGGCGCCCAAAGTCTCTCCCGCGCCGCGAAGGGGACCAAGGTCGGGCCTTGAAAGTAGATCCTTGCTGGCGATCACTCGTAAGGAACTCACGGTTTTTGTAAAATTAGCGCTGTGCTTCGCAAAGTATTTGTTGTGCGCGCTGAAGGTAACTAGAATCGCAATTTGATCCTTAATCGTCGCCAGATAACGAGTCAGGTAATTTTTGACCTCGCTATTTCCATGCAATGAATCAAGCCACGGCTGATCATTTACCTTTGTTTGAATTGCTTTGTACACTATATTCGAAGTCATCGATCCCCCGGATTTGCTTTGGGAAACGATGGGACTATTCATATGATTTTCGTAAAGTGGAAAATTATCCGTCGGACCTTTTTCTTTCGCGGTCAGGATAATAACGGCTTCTTTCGCTTCCTGCGGGTCTTCGGCGCGACAAACCCATTCGGTTTGCTCTAGCGTACATTTCCAATTGTCTAGCATTTCGAAAGAAATGTACGCATTTTTAAAAGTTCGTGCAGACCCTGTAGCGGGAATTAACGAAATGAAAAATAAAGATAGTACAAAATAAATAGGGATAGAAAAATTGACTCGTAACATGGTGCCCTCGCTTTGATGCTGACTATTTCTGAATGTAAAGTCATATTATATGCATAGAAGTGTTAAGCTATAAAGCGTTAATAAGGGGAATCCATGTTGAATTTGTCGCAACTCCAGACTTTTGTCACGGTGGTCGCTGAAGGCAGTATGACTGCTGCCGCTGACAAATTATATCTGACTCAACCGGCAGTCAGTCAGCAGATGAAAAATTTAGAAGATGAGTTGGATGTCGAATTGATTGTTCGTGGGTCGAAACAAATTCGTATGACCGCACAAGGTGAGGTTCTTTACGAGCATGCTAAAAAAATTCTAAGCTTAGTGCAGCAGACTGAAATTTCAATTAAGTCTGTGGGCGCGCAGTTGCGCGGAGAACTGCGCATTGGAACTTTAAATTCGATTGGCCTGCATCTGATGAGTCCCGTCGTCAGTCGACTTTTAAAGTACAATCCTGATTTTAAAATCAAAGTCGAATATGCGACCGGAGAATCCCTTATTCAAAGTTATAAAAAAGGTGAATTAGATATTTTAGTCTTACCAGAAACGGAACGACACTTTAAAGTCACTTTGCCAGATTCAAAAGCGCAAGTTCTGTATCAAGAAGAAATGTGGCTGGTCGGTCCGGGGAAGGATGAATTTTATCCGCCCCAATTGCAATTGGCCGAAATCAAAAAAATTCCGTATGTGCATTTCTCGAACGAATTTCCTGAATTCGATCAAATTTTGAAAGATAAAGTCGGAACGCTTCAGGCGGTCTTTGAATCTTCGAATGTGGGAACATTAAAACGAGTTATCGAAAGCGGTTTAGGGATTGGTTTTCTGCCGTCGCATTCTATCCGCAAGCAAGTCCGCGGTGGCCGGCTAAATCATGTTCGTGTTTTAGATTTTGAATACAAGATGAATTTTATTTATTACTTTAAAACGGCAGGAACTACGGCTGAAGCGGCGCAAATTCTATTTCAAGCCATCACTGGCGATCAGGAACGAAGTTAGCTTAAAAAATTTTAAATTTTCAAAAGCAATTGAATCCGAATTAAAAAAGTACACTTTCGGGCCAGCCCATGCGGGATGCAATAATTCGCACAATTTCGCTAGCTGTTTCTTCTAAAGCCCGTTCCGTCACATTAAAGATGGGCCAGCGGCGATTTTGTTTAAATAAATTTTCGGCGTACTCAATTTCTTTTAAGATCTGCTGCGAAGAGGCATACTCGCCCCCGGTATCTTGACCAAACTTCTCGAGACGATTTTTTCGAATCCGTTGAAGGGAATCAATATCAATAATTAACCCCACGATTTTGCGTTGATCAATTTCAAAAAGTTGTTTAGGTAAGGGTGCTTCAATCACTAGCGGAATATTGGCCACCTTCCAACCTTTGTGACTTAAGAAAATCGACAGGGGTGTTTTACTGGTTCGACTAATTCCCACTAGGACAATGTCGGCCTTATCTAACTCATCAAAAGTTTTTCCATCATCATGACGAACCGTGTATTCAATGGCTTCGATCCGCTTAAAGTAGCGATCATCCGTTTGGCGAAGGGCGCCAACCTGACTGGATGATGGAACTCCAAAAAAGTGATCTAAAGTATTTATAAGCGGCCCTAAAAAATCAATCGCCGGAATTGATTTCTCAATACAGATTTCAGCCGTTTTTTTACGAAGCAGGGGACTAGCGAAAGTGTAAGCGACCATCCCGCGACGTTCGAAGCAGTCATCGATCACGCTGCGAACTTGTTCTTCCGAGCGAATGTTTTTACAGCGAACTAAATTAATTTCTTTTTCTGAGTACTGTACTAAGGCCGCTCGAATCATGGTCACGGCCGTTTCGCCGGTACTGTCTGATAAAATAAATAAAGAATAAGATTTATTTTCCTCGCTCATTCGAAATGAATTTTCATCAGCGTTTTTTGTAAGGCTTCGAGCCGCAATTTTAACCAAGGCTCTGCCATTTCGGTCACGACTAGAATCGAAAAACTAACGCTGATTGAAATAACGAAAGCGTTCATTTTTTTCTGAGGATTTAAATAGGCGTAATTTAATTTTTTAAGCAGTGCTTCCGCAGACGTTCTCGCAATATTGAATAAATCAGTTTTTGGAAGTTTTAAAGTTAGTAATGCTGATCTTAAATCAATTGGTTCTCCGAAAGCAAAAGCATCAATGGCAATGCTCAGTTTATTTTGCTGTTCGAATAAAAATCCGATTTCAAAAAAAGGTGAAAGCTGGGTGAAGACCGAGTGGATGCAGTTTTTATCCAACCGCGTGCTGTGAACGTAACTTAAATTTTCCAGCGAAGAATTGTCGGCATTCAGTTCGAAGCTTTGCCGGCTTTCGATCTGACTGAGATCACTGGTATTTGATTCAAACATTTTCTCTAGTTTTTCATTCCATTTTTTTATCATGCTTAGATGATACGTGAATCGTTTTATTCAACGAACGAGATTCGATTTAAACTAGTCGAAAGCCTGGCCGAAAAATCGTGAACCATAGACTCAGATGTCGAAAAAAAGCGAACGGAATGCACCTTCAAAGTTTCGCACGCCACGGCAACTTCATCTAAAGACGGGGCC
This sequence comes from Bdellovibrionales bacterium, assembly GCA_043732425.1. GTDB lineage: Bacteria > Bdellovibrionota > Bdellovibrionia > Bdellovibrionales > Bdellovibrionaceae > Pseudobdellovibrio. Next base: position 1,647 of record JAYTHR010000032.1, on the reverse strand, counting down.
GAGTCGTCAGGAACAACTAAAATCCATTTATTCATAAAATGATTTTCGCTCGCTAAAAGTAAACCTTTTTTTGAGCTTACATGATTCGTTTTTTCCAGCTGCGTTTCTTTTAGAATCTCTTCAATTTTTAAGGAAGGTTCAGTTTTTTGATGCTGCAAACAAGTGGCTAATAAAAACCCGGAACGGTAATCAATTTCTTGCCACCATTTATTCTGCTCGGGAGTAATCACCCATAATTCGGCACCGGCATCAAAGGCATTTTCAGCGGTTATTTTATCGACGTTCATTACGAACAACCTGATCCAGGATGCCATTCACGAACGAAGGAGATTCTTGCGAGCCGAAAATCTTCGCGACCTCTATCGCTTCGTTGATGGCGATTTTCGCATCGATCATTTCTTTAGCGTGAAAAATTTCAAAAACAGCTAAACGTAACAGGCAGCGATCAACTCCGCCCATCCGGTCTAATTTCCAGTGGCGGCTAGCTTCTTGAACTTTGGAATCTATTTTTTCTTTATGGGACAACACGCCACGAACGATTTCATCGGCGTAGCGAATCACTTCGGCATCTTGGCGGGCACCGTGGATGGAAAATAAATCATCGAATGAAATTTGCGGGGCGAATTCAGTTTGAAAAAGTATCTGTAGGGCGATCTCGCGGGACTGGCGTCTCATTATTTTCTTCGACTTTCCTTGCTGTATTTTGAAGGCCATTATTTTGAGGTACAGCGGTTAAACTCAATTGGGGGCTTGAAGAATCTATTATATCAATCAGTTCGTCACCTTCAAGTTTTTCAACGAATTCTTGGACGTCTTTGAAAGTTCTATAAACACTGGCAAAGCGCACATAAGCGACGTCATCCAACATTTTCAATTCCGCCATCACCCGTCGTCCAATGATCTTTGAAGCGACTTCGCTTTCTCCGCGGGTCATCAACCAAGCCGCGATGCGATCGACCGCACCTTCAAGTTGCGAAAGACTGATGGGGCGCTTCTGACAACTAGCCTGCATTCCCCGAAGAAGTTTGTCTTTGTTGAAGGCCTCGCGGCGGCCATCTTTTTTCACGATGAACGGGTAACTGAGCATCACGGTTTCTAAAGTAGAATAGCGTGACTTGCACGAAAGGCATTCCCGACGACGTCGAATCACGCCATCTTTTTGAACGCGCGTGTCCAGGACTTTATCTTCAGAATGTCCGCAGAAAGGGCATCTCATATGACCCTAAGGTAAGAGAGCCCTTGGTCAGGGTCAATCATGGTTCATTGCCAAATTTGAAACTTGTGCGTAGCATAATAGAATATAAAGGAGATCAAATGAGCAAAATATCTCTAGGTTTAGTTTTGTCATTTTTATTTGGAGTTCAAATGTCGTATGCTGAGGCACCGCGGGTGGGCAAAAAAGCGGCTGCACGGTACTTTCAGAGCGAAACCCAGCCCAGTGCTGAATCGCAGATTCCGACAAATCGAGCGTCATCCAATATTGAAGGATTATCACCCGAAGATCATTTTTTAACTTTTGGTTTTAGTAACTACGTTAGCTCGGATACCTACCGCTGGAGTCCTAATGGCCAAGAAAATCAAGTGGGTAAATGGGGCCTAGATATGATGTATCGTATCGGCAAATTTTCAAATACCATCGATCAAGCC
>JAYTHR010000031.1:0-2039 GCA_043732425.1 Bdellovibrionales bacterium | reverse complement strand
CCGTCGAGTTCGAAATATCTTTTGCAATGCCACGTAGGGCTCCACATTTACACTTTAACTTAATGTCTCGGGTCTGCTTTTTTTGCGAAATCATTTTTTACTCCATCGACTTAAATTTATACAGCAACTGAATTTCAGGGGCCATTATTTGCTCATTCGGCGTCGATGAATACAAAGTATTTTGATGTCGCAATTTCTCTATACCCCATATCCTGATAAATTTTATTCGAGGTCGGGTTAGCGGTATCTGTATACAAGACACAAAACTTTTTTCCGCTATCAAGCATTTTTTGACTGGTTGCCGCTACGACGGCCGAAGCATAGCCACGTTTTCTTAAGTTTTCAGGCGTATACACGCCGCTGATGCTAATTCCTTTTTCTGTGGGTCGGCCAACTAAATTCATCGATACAGGTTTTTTGTCTTTACCTAGCCAAACATAAACTTCGTTCTTCTTAATTTTTTTGTCCGCAAGATCTAAGCATTTTTCTAAGGTTGTTTTCTGATGCGGTAACGATTCAAGATGAAAGGCGTAAATCCATTGACCAATTAATTCTTTTTGTGATTCTGAAGCTAAATGTAATTTTCCGTCGACGATTTGCGGAAAATTGAGCTGGGTCAGTTCGTAAATTTTCTGACCCATACCTAGTGAAGCTTTTTTCTTTGAAAGCTGAGCAAAGATTCTTGCCAGCGCTTCAGATGTCATCGCGGGACCCACCACGGCCGAAAAACTGAGATTATTTTTCTTTAGAAAGTGAGTTAACTGAGCCACCACTGGTTCTTCCAGCGAAGAAATGATCAAGGCGCGCTCTGTAATGACGGCGCAACCAATCAGGTTGCAGTCTTTTGTGATGGTCAGGTAAGCGTAGTCATCCGAATTTTTAGGATTTACTTTTCGCAAGTCGCAAAGTCCAATCATAAGGCTGTATTCGGCCTCTTTCTGAGTCAGCAAATGTTTTGTCTTTTCTAAAAAAATGTCTACCCCAGACACGATTTCGAATTCTAAGTTTTTTACTGGCGGAGTCCCAACGTCGTTTCCGAAAGGTAAACCCGACGGGCAGTCTTTCCACAGAAAACCACTTTTATCGCATTGCTCATTACGCGTCTGGTGAAGCGGGTACGCAATTTTCTCGCCTGGTCTGGCGTCATTAGCTTCACCTATTCCAAGAAATTCTGCGGGCTCATCGCTGTCATTGATTAGCGTGTGAGAAATTCCAGTCCCCGGTTTAAAAAAAATGCAGTCGCCGGGCTTTAAATAATACGTGAACCCATTCAACCAAGCTTTAACTTTCCCCTTTAGTAAAATTGCAGCTTCTTCCTCTAATTTGTGCGCATGAGGCCACGATGACCTATGTTCGGGATTTAATATCTCATGCCAGATACCTAAAGATTTAAGCCCAATAGCATCGGTCAGTCTGAAACCGTGCGTGAATTTTTCGGAGTCTTGCGGGTATGAAAAGGTTGCCTTTCGCCCGGCTTCGTAAACATTTTTTATAAACGGAAGTTCTTTCCAATCTTTTTGATGTTTTAAATTACCAACTTTCCCATCATGGGGACCTAGCACGTGCACTGGATAATCGTCCCACCAAATATCTTTGTGCTGTTCTTTTAATTCTGGGTTGATCGGGAACGAACATTTATTTTCTTTTTTTGTGCGGTTTCCGAGGACAATCATTTCGGCCGCGTTAGAAGTATTATTAATAAAGGTGTGAGCTATTCCTGTACCCGCTGGGAATCCCACACATAATCCGGGTTGAAGTTCAAAAATATAACCGTTCACCCAAACATGCGGATGACCAGACACAATGTAAATAAATTCTTCTTCCAGGCTTTCCGCGTGAGGATTAGAACTTTTCTGTTGTGCCGGCAATTCGATCCAGTGCATAGCCAGCCGCTTGGTGCGAACGCTACGGCTAAAATCAGCATCACGAATCGAATCTTCAGTTTTGAAAATTTCGTCTTTCGATTTTATGAATTCTTCATAGTGATTCAGAATTTTTCCTGTTGCAGAACTGCTGCGGTGGCTTAAGTACTCAATAAG
>JAYTHR010000030.1:0-2041 GCA_043732425.1 Bdellovibrionales bacterium | reverse complement strand
TCGTGATGATAGGCGTTGCAGTTGCTTTAGTTGTGCTGGGCATTTATTTATTTCGCCGTTCAGGCCCGCGTAGTCCTGGACCTCGCTAGTGGGATGCTTTTTTTTCTTCAATTACTTTCAGTGAAATTCAAATAGATGACCCGTCAATAATTAAAACCACATTCTAATTCCAGTAACTATATTTGAATCAACTGTGGTTAGTCCATCCCGCGTAGAAAAATCTGCAGAGTCCCCAAATCGTTTTGTCCATGAATATCCTAAGTACGGCGCCAATTCACGGCGGATTTCGTATCTTAAACGAAAACCTAAAGTAATATCATTGAGGCCGGATCCAACGTTGTATTTTTCAACTTTTTGTAGGCCCGCATTAGCTTCGATTCGAAATTGTGATATGAGCCGTTGGGTAAAAAGAAAATCTTCACTGGCCGTAAGCCTTCCTGATAAATCACCGGACTGACTTAAAAATAAAGCCGTATCTAATTCAAAACTATAAATTGCTAATCCTTGAATTCCTACCACTGTAAAAAATCGATTTGGGTTTTCTTTTAGGCCCCATAGTTGCTCGTAGCGAAATCCAATTTGCGCATCAAAATAGGAAGATAATAATTGTCCGTATAGAACTTGAAAATCGGTTTCGCCTGTGTTTGGGTAGGTGGTTTTTTTACCGCCCTCACTTTTTATCCAGATCCGTTGTGTGTCTCCGCCACTCCAGTTAATTATATCCCAAGCGACTGACGTCTCATCGCTGCCACGGTAATCTAAATAATCAATTAATGTTAGACTGTGAAACATCGAGTCTTCTACAGGCTGTGGCCAATTTGCACGGTCAAATTGATTAAATGGTGCAGCTTGATTATTTGTAGTTTCAGCCTGTGCAACGAAAGAAAGAAAATGAACTAGCATAAAAATAATAATTTTCATGATTTGACCTCTGAACTTTTTTTAGCAACTCGCACAACTCGAAACATGCCAAGCTCCATATGGTAAAGCATATGACAATGAAAAGCCCAGTCACCCAAAGCGTCGGCAGTGATCGCCATCGAAACTCGCTCGGCAGGCTTTACGGTAACTGTGTGTTTTCGCGGAAGATAGGCCCCTGATCCATTTTCAAGATCCATAAGCATTCCATGCAAATGCATCGGATGCTCCATCATCGTATCGTTAACAAGTGTAAGTCGAACGCGTTCGCCATAATGAAATAAAATGGGCTCGCTAGCTTCAGAATATTTTTTACCATCTATGGACCACATGTAGCGATCCATATTTCCCGTCAGGTGAAGTTCAATTTCTCGGTCAATAGGCCGCACATCAGTATTAACAGTTCTACTTTTTAAATCAGTGTAAACTAAAACTTTCCAGCCATCATTTCCTAACCCTGTGCCAGGTTCGCTTAGGCGATTTTTAGTTTCTTCGGGTACTACAGAGTTTCCAACTCCATGATGATCCGGGCTGTGCTTAACGGGATCTTTTCCAGGAATCGGTGATACCTTTAATGAATCATTAGCCTTCATGGACATTTTCATACCCGACATTGGCATGCTATTGTGATCCGTCTTCATTCCCGCCATATCGCTCATTGGCTTTTCATCCATCTTCATGCCTGGCATGTTTCTCATAGCGGCCATGGACATTCCCATGTCATCCATTGAGCGCTCAAAAGGTTTCCGACGCTGCGGCGCTGTGGCTTTTATGTCTGGTCTCGAGGCCAAGGTTCCCATAGCGTAGCCGCTGCGGTCCATCGCTTCTGCAAAAATAGCAAAGGCTTTTTCATCTTTGGGTTGAACGATGACATCATAGGTCTCGCCTGGGCCGAATCTAAACTCATCGACGTCTACAGGGTGTACATCTTGCCCGTCGGCTTGCACAACTTTCATTTGCAGCCCAGGGATACGAACGTCGAAGATAGTCATCGCAGAACCATTGATAAAACGAAGTCGAATCTTTTCGCCTGATTTAAAAAGCACACTCCAATTAGATTTCGCAGTTTTTCCGTTCATTAAATATGTCAGCACTGTACCTGATACATCTAATATATCAGTTG
>JAYTHR010000029.1:0-2049 GCA_043732425.1 Bdellovibrionales bacterium | reverse complement strand
ATTGATAAAAAAAATTAATTCTTCAGGCCGCTTTTTGGCAAATCCTGTCCTCATTAATGATAAAGTCTTTGTTGCGAATAATGCAGGCGCCATCTATCAGATCGATTTGTCGTCATTAGAGGTTGTGGGTCAGCATCAGTTGCCAGACAGAATTCCTAATGGGCTTTCTTATGATCCTAAGAACAAAATGTTTTATGCGCACACGTGCGATGATCGGCTTTTTGCGTTTGCAAAAGATGAATGATTCATCGTAAACAAAAAGTTGACGGCTAGTTTCGGGCCAAGCACTATTTAGTAATGATGAAAAGTTTAAAAATAAAATTAATCGCACTTTTGGTCACCCTCACTTTAAGCTGTCTAATTTCAGCACCGGCTCATGCCGAAGACGAAGCTAAAAAGAATGTTGAGTCTGCGCAAAAAAAAATTACTTTACCCAGACCTAAGCTCAAGTTAACAGATGCGGAAGTTCAGAACTTACCACCGGAATCAGCCAAGAAAGTCATGCTTGATGCTTTGCTGGAGATGAGTCATGAGTATGAAAAAGATTTGATGTCGCAACTTGATATGGACATTATTGAAAGTCCTTATTCGGATCGAGCTATGAAGAGGGGCATCTCTTTTATGTTAGGGCGAAAGACGTCTGCGGAAATGGTTCCGTCATTAATAACGCCTCTTGTTTTTAAAATGCTAGATGGTGTTGCTTCAAGGTATCAAGCTACTAGGAACGTAAGACAAGCGCGCTTTCAAAGCCAAATTGGCAGTTTCATCGATCCATTGAAAACTCGTCTTGATCTTCTGCAGGAGCGTTTAGATAAACTAGATGCTTCTTCGGCAGCGGCCACCGCCGCAGTATCGGCATCGGTCAAAAAAGGGCCTCCGCCTATCATAGAGAGTTTCAAAAATCCGGCTATTATTATTTTATTGGTTTTACAAGTCTTAGTGGCCCTATTTGTTGTTATCAAATTAAACTAGTTTTAGAGATGGTGAACTTCTATAAGATTGAAATTCTTCATAAAGTGGAATTATGTTTGATCTGACAGCCTGATGTTCAATAAAGTTTTTCGCGAATATGTATTCCAGCTGTCTCATCTCAGCTACCAAATGTGGTAATTTCTCTAACTCAGAAGTGCTGGCTAAGTTTGATTCAAAAGCTAAATCATTTTGAACAATTTCATTGTCTAGCTTTTGGCCAAAATGAGCTAGCTTTTCAACTATTTCATTTCGCTGCTCGAGCGTAATAGAGTCCCAAAGTTCATTTTTTACTAAGGCTTGATATATTTGTGGCTGAGCAGCTAAGCCGTCTTCCAGCAATATTATTCCAGGGGATTTGAACGTTGCAGCCACCTTCGGCTGTAAGGCTTCCATTGATAGAAGCTCAGCTGATTCTATTTTTCGTCTTGCCACTAGTAATGAAGATAAATTTTGTACTTCTATTTCTTTAATAGCGGAGCGAAATGAATTCGCGATCGAACTTCCAAATAAAATTTTATCGCTTCGGTAATTTTTTGAAATATTAACTGGTTGATAATTTTTTGAAGGACCTAGTGAAAGTATAAACGGCTGAAATCCCTTTTTATGATACGCCTCTTGGTAAATCTTTTTCGCTGTTTTTGATTTCAACCACTTATTAAAATCGGGACGGTTGAGCCCACCAGGGGATCGACAGATTAAAATCATTTTTTTTGATTGGTAATCAAGTGAAGGGCTAGAAAGAATAATCTGCGCTGTGGCTGATGTGTCTGAAGATATAAAATGTATGTTTTCAAAGTCTTTATTTAGTTTCTGCAGAAAATCTTCAGTTAGCTGGGCGAACACGCCGAAACGTAAGTAGCCGGGGATGTAAACTAAAGCCTTTAACTTCTTATTGGCGTTGTATTGAGCTAGGTTCTCGCGACTTGAAGCTGAGTCTAGGACGATGCTTGAAGAAAACCATCCTGGGACGGCTAGGGTTGAAATCACACCTAAAAAAGTTCTTCGATTTAGCATAAAAAATTCCCCAATATTACCTTATCCGGCCAACAGACGATGACGATGAAAAACGTCAGTTGA
>JAYTHR010000028.1:0-7102 GCA_043732425.1 Bdellovibrionales bacterium | reverse complement strand
GCACCCGAGTCAATCACTCGAACCTGGATTTTTTCCGGCTCCGTGTCGATCTTGATCTCAACCCATTTAGAATCAGACTCCAATGCTGCATCGAAGGCATTATTTAAAAGATTAAGCAAAACTTGTGCAATTTGCTCAGCACGGCCAAAGAAGTACAATTCACTTTTCAAAGTGTCAGGCAACTTGATATCAATTTGATGATTAGAAAATCTTTCCCTGCAAAGCTCTAAGGTGTCATTGATAACATCGTATAAAGAACTAGCCTCGAAAGGGACGCCTGAAGTGTCCCGAGCAAAGGACCTTAACCCTTTAATTATTTTAGCTATCCGATGAGTTGTATCCGAAATTTGCGCTAAAAACTGATTAGCTTTTTCTCGGTCAAATTGATGATCTTCAATTAGCAATTTCAAAAGCGCTGCTTTACCTAAAATAATGGACAGCGGATTATTAATTTCATGCGCGATCCCACTGGCCATTTCACCCAGCGAAGAAAGTCGTGACGAGGCGACGAGGGCCATATTCTTTTTAACAATCTCGGTGGTGTCTTGCACTGTGCCCAGGTAACCGGTGATTTCGTTTTTTAATCCTTGAAGCGGAACAGCCTCACCCAAAATATGAACGATGGTTTGATCGAGTCGGATAAATCGATAGTTACATTTAAATCGTCCGGTACTTTTTAATTGGTTCCATTTTTGGCTAATCATGCTGTAGTCATCTTCATAAATAGCTTGGAGCCAGCCATCCCCCAAAGCCTGTTGTAATGAAAGACCGGTTAATTTTGACCACATCGGATTCACATACGTGCACTTTCCATTTTCATCCGTAAGAAAAATGCCAACAGGAGCTGTTTCAGTTAATTTTTTCCAAATTTTATTTTTCTCGATCACTTCTTTCGTTTTATCTTCAGCAATTTTTTGAGCAGTTGTCGCCAAACTTTGAAGTGAAGAAAGCATTAAGACTAGCAGCAGAACTAAGATGGCTCCAAAGAAGCTAATCAGCGAAAAAATAACGCTCGATGCAGATTCAAAGTACGAACTTTTCTGCCAAACTAAACTTAACGGCTGACCAAAAAGATCAAAATGATGAACAATTCTGTTTTTAGATCCAATTCCCTTTGATATCGGTTTATAAAAATCTTGCTCGCCCCCGGCGCCAGAATCAAAAAAAGCATTCAATATTATTTCTGATTGTTGCTTTCCAATGGCGGACTCAACGTACCTTTCAATCGAAACGGGAACATAAATAATACCTAAAAAAGCCTGTCGCCGTTGCGAAACAGTTTTTATTTCTAATTTTTTTCTATAAAAAGGGGTCATCAATATAAAAAAACTACCTCGATCAGAATCGGGGTAAAGCTGAATCTTATTGGTCGCTGCTGGAGCCCCAGAATCGCGAGCCCGAAGCGCGGCCTGAAAAATATTTTCATCTTTAGAAAGATCACTACCAACCGCATGATCGACCCGATAGAACGGCTCAAAATACCGAACTGTCAGGGCACCTAAGCTCTTTTTTAGTTTCTGATTATTTGGCGCCACGAGCGCAACACCCACGCTATCCACGCTGGACAGATCTGAGCTTTTTAAAAGTGATTCGGTAAATTTTTGCCAGTCTTCCTGATTCACTTTCGGTGACGAGCTGAAAAGGCCAACGCCACTATTTAATAGCCTCACGTAATCTTCAGCTTTCGCCCGCAAGCTTTCCTCAGCTTGTTCTGTTTTTAGTGTAAATCGTTTTTGATCAGAAACTGTATTCGCATTATAAAAAGATAAAAAAGTAAGGCCGGTTAAAGTCCAGCCAAACACCAAGGCAATAACCGAGCGAACGTGTAGACCCGCCTCGCGTAAGCTGGCTAAGCCAATAGCGGTGATACCAAATCCTAAAAGAAATAACTGCAGGTGAATCAAATTATCGCTTAAGCCTGCCCCTCCAAACGGGCCATTCCCAGAGATAGTCGCTGCGACCGAGTAAACACAAATAAATGAAGAGATGATAAAAATCCAGTTTGAGTCCAACCATACCGCAGCTAATATCAATGGCAGAAAAAGAACGAAAAGAAACGGGGGACCATTCACCGAAAAATAGACAAAATAAGATAGACTTAAGGTAGCTCCACAAAGAATGCAGAATAAAATATATTTTTTCTTCAATAAACTAATCAGGCTCGACGTGTCGGTGAAAATTTTAAATGCGAACGGAATAAAAAATAAAGCTCCAATTAAATCACCTGTCCACCACGTGATCCAATTCGAAAATACTAAAGACTGGTCAAAAATCTTATCTGCCGACAATGCGAAAGCACCTACGGTAGCACTGATTGCTGCTGCCGTTGCCACTGAAAACAAGGCAAATATGGCTTTGCTATGCACACCATAAAACCGATTGTTTTTCATTAACTGCCGATAAACTAAAACGCAAACAATGGCCTCAAGCACATTTCCTGAGGACACGGCTAAGCTTGGTAGAAGTGAAAGCCGATGCCCAAAATCCGATAAAAAATTTCCTAGAAAAATGCCAATGGCGGCCTCGGGGCCCAGGAAAGAAAAAAGTAAGATGCCAATTCCAGAGGCCGGCCATATTGGCGAAGCGTGCTTCTGTATAATAGCCAGCTGAACACCAATTTGGGCGACAACATAATACAGAGCACTTGATCCGCAAATGACCGCAATCGAAGTTACAAATTTTTTCAATGTAAATGGCTTAAATATTGTCATTAAGTTGTCTCGGCCGGAGTAAAACTCATTTCGTTTTAAGGTACAATGACTTTACCCTACAGACGGAGAATTCTTTCACTCATAAAGCCGAAAAGAAGGATCCCGGTTAAAGACCAATTAAAATAATCCAGAAGCAATATTAATTGTTAACGCCAAAAGAGTTGTGTTGAAAAAAAACGCAAGCACGCAGTGAACTAGCCCCGTCCGACGCATTTCTTTCGCGGTAAAATTAACATCTGCTGTTTGACCGGAAGTCCCGATGACGCAGGAAAAATAAAGAAAATCTAGATAATCAGGATTTTTAGTTTGTGGAAAATCTAATCCTTCTGGCTTAGAAAGAAAACGATTAACGTAAAAATCGTGGGCATAGTGCTGGGCGAACATCACGTGCGTATAAAACCACGATATAACGATGGTAACTCCGGCTAAAGCAATGTGGGCGTATTTAAGAAGGCCGGTCAAATTTTTTGCGAAGGCTAATTCTGCTACAATGGCCCCGACGGCGAAAAAGGCCGCGATGACAACCAGGATTAGGACCAGGATTCTGCCCTCATCCTGAGCCCGCGCGCGCGCTTGAATCTTTTCATGAGACCACCAAAACATCATTTTAAAAGTAAAAATTAAATAAAAAATAGCCCCGAAGTTCCACCCTATGATGGCTCGGGTCACTGCCTTTTGAGCTACCGCTTCGGGAAGAAAACACGCAATCAAAATGCTGACGACCACGGAAGAAATAAGACGGGACCTAGCTTTTATGATTCGGAACAGGGGCATTGATTTCGTGTCAGCAGGTGGAACTCTCATTATTCCTCTTTCAATTGAATTTTATGCCATTTTTAGATTCTAAATAATGGCATAAAATAAGAAAGACAATCAATCAAATAGCGGCTCATTGATGTTAGCGGCTCCAGCTTAGTTTTAAGAACAAGCTTTGGCGCCGAGAATTGTCAGTGTGTAAACTCTAAACGAAGGATTTTATGAAATGGTCAACACTCATACTAACATGGGCTCAAATACTGTTTGTAACAAACGTGGCTCTAGCCAATGCCGGCGAAAACAGCTCGGTCAATGATGCTGTAAAAGCCGATATCATTCTCGATGCTTCCCCGGAAGAACTAGATAGCAGCATTGCTTCTCCGCCTATGGCAACGGACGATCCTGGAGTGGCTCAAGTGAACAAACCTGAATTCACTTTTGTTATGGCTAACTGTGACCGCAGCGCCAGCGGACGCTCGTGCGAAGGCGACATTACGATGGCTACCGGTTTAACCAAGAATGTCGAAATCAGTATTAAAAAATCGGTCACACGAGAAAATATGAACGGCGAACCGGGTTTTCGTGGAGTCGGACCCACAGAACTTGGTACTAAAATTAATTTCTACGATAAAAACGGTCTCTCGATGGCGATTGCGCCGACCTACAGCATGAATGATGGTGCCCGAAAAAAAGACTCTGACGGGAATGAAGTGACCCCAGATGGACGCGTTGTTTATATTCCACTTTTTGTATCGAAGAAATTCAAGAACAACACGGTTGTCGCGAACATTGGATATAAAGATGCTTTAGATAACCATGCGAATAATTCGGTAACAACAAGCTTGGCTTTAGGCCACGCACTAGACGACCGAAGCGTCGTGATGACAGAAATCAGTTCTGAAAGAAATACTGATTTTACGAATCGCCGCACGGATGTCCGCATTGGTTATGCCCGGGTCGTTTTTCCGGACAATAAAAATTATCAGGTGTCTATCGGAACTTCCTTGGGCCGAAGCCTAGGTCACACGGAAGACGGAAATCCCCACACGACCATTCTTTTCTACGTCAAGGTAGTAAAGAAATAAAATATTAAAATTAATTTTCACTAACAAAGCCCGGTTTAGCACAAGACGCTTTCGTCTTAGCTCAACTGGGCTTATTATTTTGAAATGGCCTTAGCTCAAATTCTAAAAAATCTTGTCAGCCAAACTGTGTCTGAATTTGGACGTGTTGTTGAAAAACAGCTCGGAAGAAAAGATTATTTGATGATTGAAGATATCCGAAAAAACATGGCGGCTTTACGTTCTGTTGGCCGCGAAGAATCTAATCGTGAAATTTCAAGAACTTTTAATAAATTCAAGAAGCTGCATTCACCTCAGCGCTATCAAGTGGCCCACGCCTTCACGTTAATGCTTGAGTTGATGAACTCGTGCGAGAATGCTTATCGCAGTTATCAAAATCAGTCACAGCCGCTTCCCGCTGAACCTGACCATCCGCAATCGATTACCTTTGTTTTTACAGCTCATCCGACAGAGGCCCGCTCACCACAAAATATCTCTCTATTTCATGAAATTCAGTCCGTCTTGATTCAAATTCTTAAACAGTCTGGTCATGATGAAAATTTTCAGCTGAAAAACACCGAGAAAAATAATTTATTCCATCTGCTAACTCTGGCCTGGCAGGCCTCAATTTTCAGAACGGAAGCCCCTCAAGTTTCAGATGAAGCCGAATCATTGTACTCGTTGATTTTGCGGGATGAAGTCCTTTTTAGCCTGTTAGAATTAGATTCGCCGCAAAGAGCACTGTACATTAGAACTTGGGTTGGTGGGGATAAAGATGGACACCCCGGGGTCAACGAGATTGTTCTTCTTCAAAGCCTAACTATCTCGCGGGGGAAATTAATTCGAGTTATTGCCAATGAACTGCAGTCTATCAATGCAAATATTAAACTCTGCCATTTTTCAAAACTTGAAATAGAAGTTAACCGTTTGCTGCAAAGACTAGGTAGCCTGAAAAAATTAGGCTTCGGAGATTATAAAAAAATTATAAATTTTATTTCTATATTTCACAGATTTAAAAAAAATTACACAGCTCAGATGGGGGCCCTGGATCCAAAATTTCAACGCATAGAACAAATTCTCAAGCTTTTTCCGGCCCTTGTTGTACCCATCGAACTCAGAGAATCATCAGATGTTATTTCTTGTGATCCCAAAAGCCAGTCTTCTTTGGCCATTGTAAAAATGCTTCGATGCATTGCACGAATATCACAGGGGGGAAATCCGTCTTTTTATGCCACCAGTTTTATAATTAGCATGACTCAAAAAGCGGAACATTTGCTTGCCGCAGCAGCCCTACAAGAAAAAATATTTGCGACAGTACCCCTACCAGTTGTTCCACTTTTCGAGGAAGTTCAATCGCTTCAACGATCCGTAGACATCATGTCTGAATTTCTAAAAAATAAAAAAATAAATTCGATAGCGAGAAGACATTGGAACTCGCGCATCGAGATGATGATTGGCTATTCTGATTCTTCGAAAGAATCAGGGGCATTAGCCAGCCGTGTTGCCATCGCTGAAGCTTTACCGAAATTGGAAAAACTTTGCTTAGATTCTCACTTCGTGCCGATTTTTTTTCATGGCTCCGGGGGCAGTGTTGATCGCGGCGGAGGTTCGATCGAGGACCAAATTGCCTGGTGGCCCCATTCCGCGCAGCAGAATTACAAAGTAACTATTCAGGGGGAAATGATTGATCGTACTTTGGCGTCTCCCGCCATTGCTAAATCAGGAATGCAAAAGATAGTGACTAGCACACGCGGCGGCTTGTCGAAGCCCTCCGTGACTTTGCAATCCACTGCCTTAAAGGCTTTTGCGTCGGAAGTTGCAAAAAATTACGATAAAGAAATTAGATCTCCAAATTTTTTGAAGGTTGTCGAGGGGGCGACTCCCTACTCTTATCTTAAAATTTTGAGAATCGGCTCCCGTCCGACAAAAAGGCAGTCGAAGCTAGAAATTCAAAGCTTACGCGCTATTCCTTGGGTCCTTTGCTGGACTCAGACCCGAGTTTTATTTCAAACTTGGTGGGGCCTCGGTTCCGCATGGGAAAAATGCAACCCTGCAGAAAAAATGAGTTTGAAGGAAGCTTATGATAATGAACCTGTCTTTAAATCTTTCATGAAGGCTCTGGGGTTCACATTAGCAAAGGTAGATCTTTCCATCTGGCAAATTTATCTTGAAGAAAGTAATTTAGATAAAAATCTTTCTCAATCGGCACTTCAAGATTTTGAAACGGAACTCAAAAAGACTCTGACGTTTTTTCATGAACTTACGCATGAGACAAAACTTTTGTGGTTCCGCCCATGGCTTCAGGAAAGCATAAACCTGAGATCCCCGATGATTCATCCCCTCAACTTACTGCAAATTTTAGCAGCAAAAGATAATGACCCCAAGCTATTGCGACTAACAGTTACAGGAATTGCCAGCGGTATGATGACCACCGGATAAGTAACGGGTTGGGAATAATTTTCATTTGATTACTAATAGCTCGGGTTACGTTTTTGCAATTTAGCAACTTGAAGGATGCAAGCAGAAGCCATCTCAAAAACAAAACTGAAAAGGAATTATAAATGAATAAACTAT
>JAYTHR010000027.1:0-2056 GCA_043732425.1 Bdellovibrionales bacterium | reverse complement strand
AGAAATATCGGGGAAATCATTAAGACAGGTGTCTCGTGACGAGGTCACCAAACACCTGCTTATTAAGTATTAGCTACCTTTAACTTTAACGCTTACAGCACAAGGACCTTTTTTTCCTTGTCCGACTTCAAATTCAACTTTATCGCCATCGCGAGGCTGTTGACCTTGAACTTCAGAAATGTGGAAAAATAAATCTGCTCCGCTATCCGGAGTGATAAATCCAAAACCTTTGTCCGCGTTAAAAAACTTTACTGTACCTGAACTCATGTTAATAACCTCTTTGCTATAATTTGTGAGGTCATTATTAACATAAATTCTAATCTTTGGAAGAGATTTTAATAAAAAAAAACATTATTTAGAAACCATGAACATTCGGCCCAAAAAGCTATAATAAAGGGCAACCTTAAGAAAAATAAGACGATTCTGCCCGCTAGAGGAAAAAGAGCTAGATTCTAATTTGGACATAAAAAAACCGCATACTTCTCAGTATGCGGTTTTTGATATCCCTCAGATATTTAAAAACTATTTGATGAAATCAGCAAGTATTCTCATACCCACAATAACTTCAGTACTAGTTCGGGAGTCACCTGAATCAGGAGTCTCAGTTCGGCTAACATAAGCCGCATGGTAGCGGAAAATATCGTTAGCTTTAGGCTTCCACTCTAAAGCGGCAGCGTAATCTAAATAGTTGTTTGAAGCTCCGTTAACAAAAGCCACCGAGTTGTCAAACTTCTCTTGCGATGAAGTCACTTTAGCTTGGACAGAGTAATTTGGATCAATTGTGTAAACAGCTTTTAAAGTTGCAGAGTTCAACTGATCTTTAGGAGTTCCCAAAGCGTCTTTCGAGTTAAAAGTATTTGCTGAGTAGTCAGCTTGTACTAAAACAGGACCCATCGTGTATCCCAAACCAACAGCTGCGTAATTCGCATTAACATCTGCGTTGATAGTTTGAGCATGGTAAGATGCTAGAACTGAAAATGTCTTATCTAACATATATCCTTGGTAAGAAGCACCAAGCATACTTTTATTTTGAGAAGAAACAGCTCCGACATCTTGACCGTTTCCAGTTGTTGCTCCACGACCAGTATCAGCATCTAAATCAAGAACCATTAAGTTCACAGTGTGATTTTCGTTGATGAAATATGATGCTTTCGCGCCAGTAACATAAGTGGTTGTGTTCGAGTTTCCTTTTAAAACATTCTTAGAAGGCACCAGTCCAGTAATTGGCGCACCAGTTAATTTACCTAGAGTTCCACCTAGGTAAGATTCAGTAAAATAATACTGGTCTCCGCCTGGAGTAGGTCCTTCATTACCGTTTCCGTCACCTAGAAATTTTCCAACTGTTAAACCAAAGGAATCAGAAAATTTATGCATAACATTTGCATAATCGATAACAGTATTTAAAGCATCGCGATTTGCTACAACACCTTGATCACGGTTGAAACGAGCGCGGAATCGAAAACTTGTGTCTGCGTCTAAAGAACCTTTGTAATCTAAACGGCCAGTTTGCATGTAAAAGCGATAATTGTTAGCACCGACTCCAGCTGCAGTCGCTGCATCGTTGTAAGTTGTGCCGTCCATATCTGTACGTAAATCAAGGCTGATTGTTCCAGCTTGAGCGTGCATAGCAGTTAATGCTGTCACTAATAAAAGAAAACTCTTCATTTTAAATCCTTTTGGTGATGGTTGAACTTCGTGTCCTTTAAGTTTGTCTGCAGATAAGTTAATAAGTCAATCGACTTAGAACACTGCGAAATGAAAGGTGCGATCCCCTTTTTGTATCAACTTATTTCGCAATTATACTGGTGGCACCGACAATTTTTAAACAATGATCTTCCATCGCGCGGATCATCGACTCATCCGAGAAAAGACTATTTTCATTCAGCATCGTCATGCGGACGCCAGACAAGTAAGCCGTGATTAATCGTGAGGTCAGTAGCAGTTCTTTGACCTCAAATTCGTTACTTTTTATTCCGGCCGCTAAAATTTCAACAAGTTCGTTGGCGACCATTTGCTTTATTTGCCCGCTGCGATCCCGATAACTTTCTTCAAAGGC
>JAYTHR010000026.1:0-7107 GCA_043732425.1 Bdellovibrionales bacterium | reverse complement strand
GGAAATAACGAAGATTGAGTTTCTTAAGCTGTCTCAGGATCCTATTTTGGCTGCTCGTGATGTGTATTCACAACTTCGTGCTGCCAGCTTGCGATCACCTCAGGTCTTGTGTTTTATCCAACTTCCCAGTCAGACCGGAGAAATGTGGGAATCCGTGTTTGATAGGCTGTACAAAGCAGCCTCTTTGATTTTAGACTAAGACTATGTCGATGAAATACATATACACCCTGATGCGTGCCGCTTACCGCCTGACTTATTTTTTAATGATTCTGTACGTTTATTTTCTAACGGCTATCTTTTATTATTTCTCGACCCGAGATTTAGTTAAAAGAAGAAAGCGTCTTGTGGGAAACGCCCAGTTCTACGCCCGCTTTATGGTTTTAGCCTTTAACGTTTCTATTATTTGCAAAAATAAAATTCCTGCGGATGAAAATTCTTTGGTGATCGGAAATCATGTCGGTTTTATCGATATTTTATGTTTGCAGGCCCTGACGGGCTGCGTGTTTATTACGTCTTTAGAGATGAAGCAAACACCTCTCTTGGGACAAATTTGTGACTTGGGCGGTTGTACCTACGTCGATCGTAAAAATCGCATGAACATTCAAGAAGAACTAAAAGGGATCACGGAAGTTCTTAAGGAAGGATTCCGCGTTGTTCTTTATGCTGAATCTGTGGCCTCAAACGGCGAGCAAGTTTTACCATTTAAGAAAACTTTATTAATGTCTGCAGGGTTTGCCCAGCGCCCAATACGACCTTACGTTTTTAATTTCCGTGAAGTGAACGGGGGCCCTATTTTATTTAAGCACCGGGATTCTTTATGCTGGTACGGAGACGAAACATTTTTCCCGGCGATTTGGCGGTCATTGCAACTAGATTCAGTCACCTGTGAGATTGAGTTCTTGCCGTTGATTCACACGAAGCCCGAAGATAGCCGCACGGAAATTGCGACCTATTTGCATAAAATAATTTCCGAAAAATATGATCCTTTTCGTCCGAACATGAACTTAGATCAAGGACTTGTCAGTTCTGCAGATAATACTTCACGCACCGAGTTCGCGACAAAAATTTGATAGCGATTAATTTCAGAGAATAAAACGTCTTTTTCAAAAATTGGAACAGGTCCCAGCTTCGGCAAGGATATAACTTTATTTGCCAAAGCCCAACGGCGGTAAACCCCATGGATGCAGCCACTTGCCAATGGGGGCGTAAGCACCTCATTTTTTCTGGCATCGTAAAAAAATAAATTAAAGCGGCTAGTTTCCACAACCTGCATCTTTTCATTCACTGTTAATACATCATCGGCAGCAGTCGATTTTAAAATTTTCATTTGGTTCCAAAAATTGCGGTCTAGCCATTTATAGTTTTGAGAGCCGACCCCTGAGGGCTGCTTCAATTCCAAAATGGGCTGCAATTTCACTACCGACGCGAGCGGATCCAAGTCGAAAATTTCAAAAGAGTAACCGCATGTTGGGTTTTGAAAAATCAGGCGGCCGATTTTAGCCATTTCTGGCGAATTCTCTTTTTCCACTAAATTATAAGTTTCGTGAATCCTACTGATCGGCAGATTCGTACCGAGGCATTGAAAGGCCTCGGTGGTTCTTTGAATATGAAAATCTTTTAAAAAAATTCCAGATGAATTTATCTTAAATGTGTCTAAAATAGCATTCCCAAAGCTACTTGTACTGGACATTTAAATTTCCGGCTTTATTTAGAAGCTCTTCAAATTCTTTTTCGGGCTTGGAATCATAGACAATTCCGCAGCCGGCAAAATAGAAATAGTCTGTGTTAGATTGGATAAAAGTTCGGATTAAAATGTTTAATTTAAAATCAGAACCTTTCCACCACCCGCAAACTCCAGTGTAGGCCTGCCTGCGAGACGTTTCCAACTCACTAATAGCGATCAGACTTTCTAGCTTAGGACAGCCTGAAATAGAGCCACCCGGAAGCATATTTCGTAAAATAACAGGTAGGCGTTTCCGGGTATTAATTTTTATTTCTGAAAAAGTGTGATGGATATAATTTAGATCCATCAGCTGACGGTGTGTGGTGACCTGAGCCGAATTATCGACCTCTAAACTATTGAGGTCATTCCTAAGTAAGTCGACAATCATCGACAGTTCGGCCTCTTCTTTTTCATTTTTAAGTAGATCCATTTCTGCATTTTTATTTTTTGAAATACTTCCTTTAATGGGCTGGGTAACGAGGACTTCATTTTTTTTCTCTAGAAACAATTCCGGGGAAAAACTAATGATGGAATAGTTTTCACAGGGTAGTAAACATTTATAAAGCCCTTCAAATTGCTCTGATAGAAGTAAAAAAAATTGTAAAGCGGGCATATCTAATTGAGCTGTAAAAGCGGAAGTTAAATTCATCTGGTACAGGCGGCCCTCGCCAATCATTTTTTTAATAAGCTCGACTTGATTTAAAAAATCTGCTTTTAAAATTTGAAGAGTGAATACAGTATTTTTTAGGAAGGCTTTATCTTTCGTAAGTAGGCGATTGTGTTTTATTTTAATTTCCCGAAGCGAAAGTAGCGAATAACTTTTCAAAACAAAAACAACGGCTTTAGCCGTGCTGTGGATAGTTTTTTGATTTTTGAATAAAGCCGAGTGATACGCATCAAAATTAATTTGCGCAATTTTCATCGAATCCGGAAATTGCTCATCTATGGCTTCCAGAAAATCCGATACGTCAACATCGTCGGCGCAATTGTAAACCTGATAGTTTTCTGAGTAAATATACGCTTCATTTTCGTGAAAACAAATTAAAGGGCTCACGTTTGAATCCAAGTTTTTAATTGCTGTTGAAAAAGAGAAGTTTTTTCAGTTAAAAAAGATTCGGGATGAAACTGCCACCCCATCCATTTTTGAATTTTATGTTCAATCCACATGGGAATTTGTGCCTGATCGGGCTCTTCGCTAAAAGCCAAAGTTTTAAATTCTGCAAGCCCCGCACATTTCAAGGAATGATAACGGGCAACTCGCAAACCACTCAGTTCATCTAAGTGGGCCTCGTCATGATACTGAATATGCAAAGCTGATTTTTTTCCGTGTTGGGGAGAATTATATTTCTCGACAGAACCACCACCACAAATCGTCATGAGTTGCATTCCCAAACAGACTCCAAAAATTGGTTTTTTAAAATAGTTTTGCTGAAGCCAGTTTAGAATGTGTGGATAATCCTGTGGACTTTTCGGGCCCGGAGATAAAACCACAAAATCGAATTCTGAAAAAGTTTGGTTAGTAATGGAAGTATGATTAACAATTTCAACAGAGGTCGCTATGGCTAGTAACCAGTGGCGCAGGTTAAAAGTAAAAGAATCGTGGTGATCGATGAGTAAAGCTTTCATTCAATTTCGCATCCTAAATTCGAAGTTTCCTGAAAGCTGATAAGATGTCATGTGATGGGCGCTTAGGCCAGTAATGTGTGTATTTAAATTTTTATATTTCAGATCGGTAGTTATTAACTGAGTGTCACAACCAAACTCACTACTAATTGCATAAACCAAATAAAAACATTTAACTTATCGAAATAGTTACGTTTTTTGTAAACAAATCCGTTGGAACTCATAATCCTCCTTAGGGGGTTAAAGGTTTAACGCAAATAACTTTTCTATAGCTATTTACATATCACCTATATATGTAGATAATATGTAAATAACACGAAATCAATGGTAACTTACAGTTATTTAAAAAACTAGATTTTAGCAGAGTTTTATATGGATTAAGTGAATCGGATAGACTTCTTCTATTGCGATATTGTCACAGTTTTTAACTATAATTTGTTCCGAACTCAAATTGTTGGCATAATGAGGGTCTATGAATTTATCCATTACACGAAACCCCAATCTGACGGCTCCGCTAAAACCAGTTTACTCTGTTAATACGATTAAAGCGCAGTTTGGTGATTCTTGGTGGACGGGCTTGGCTCCCGAAAAGTGTCCTGGTTTTAATTCAAAAAAACAATTCTTGCAGGCATTGCCCTTATTAAATTTAGATATTTGTACGCGCCAAGATGTCCTCGATTATTTTGACAACACGTGGACGCTAACAGAACTGCTTTTTCAAGGTTTGAAATCGGAAGAAACTTACACGCGATCGCCATATCATCAGTTACGGCACCCCCTCATTTTTTATTATGGTCACCCTGCCGTTTTATTTATAAATAAATTACGATTAGCGGGCCTCGTCGACGCCTCCACAGATCTTTATCTTGAGAAAGTATTAGAAACCGGCGTCGATGAAATGAGCTGGGATGACATGTCGAAAAACGAGATGATCTGGCCGTCCATCGCGGATATCCACGCTTACCGTAAAAAAACCTATCAAGTGATTAAGAATTTAATCCTTACTCATCCCGAAATTGAAAGTAAAAAAAACAATAAATTAAATTCACCACTGTGGGCTCTGTGGATGGGCTTCGAGCACGAAAAAATTCACTTTGAAACATCTTCGGTATTAATTCGTGAACTTCCGATTGAACTGGTCGAGACTCCGAAATATTGGGCTCCGATTCATCCCAGTTATCGCGAAGTTCAGAATACCTTTCCGATCGCTGAGCGGGATTATAAAATTAATATTTGGTCGAAGCAGTCCGAAAAAAAGGTTTTGCTTGGAAAAAATACCGAAGAAAAATCATTCGGTTGGGATAACGAATACGGCTCACGCACAGTCGAACTTAAAGAATTTCAAGTGACGGAAAATCTGATTAGTAACGGTGAATTTTTTGAATTCGTAAAATCGGGTGACTACAGCCAAGATCAATACTGGTGGCCGGAAGGCTTACAGTGGAGAAAATTTCGTAATACGAAACGGCCTACATTTTGGATGGCGAGCGGGCCCGAGGGGCTTCACGAATATAAATTAAGAACCATTTTTGAAGTGATTCCGATGCCCTGGAATTGGCCGGTTGAAGTCAATCATCATGAAGCGAAAGCCTTTTGCGCGTGGAAGCAGGTGAAGGATCAGTCTCAATTACATTATCGCTTACTGACCGAGGGCGAATTTGTATCGATGCAACCGGATCGTCAAACCGATTTGGTTTTACAACAGACTTCGTATACCAAAACAGATTTGAACCAGCTGAACTTTCCGAATTATAATTTGTCCTGGTCTTCCCCTTCTCCGGTCGATAAATCGACGTCAGGAAATGTTTGGCATTTGCTCGAAGATCAATTTAATCCGCTGAATGAATTTAAAACTCATCCGCTTTACGACGATTTCTCAACGCCCTGTTTCGATGGAAAGCACTACATGATTGCTGGGGGATCGTTTATTAGTTGTGGTCACGAGGCCAGTCGCTGGGCGCGCTTTCACTTTCGACCGCACTTTTACCAGCACTCAGGTTTTCGTATAGCCGCGACCTTAGACGGAAGTGCAGATAACAATTCGTATAAGCTCAATACCTCGCACGAGTATATTCATCAAAAAAGGGAAAGTCCCTTAGATCAGATGAATGCAAGTCCCGAGTGGTTTAAAAAAATAGACCAGCCCTTAGAGCTTTCAAATGAAAATTTAAAAAATATATTTCAAACGACGCAGAATAAGATTCTCGATTTTTATACTAAGTATAAAACGATGAAAGCTTCGGGGACCGCCCATGACCCGGCTACAAACTTTGTGCGCGAAGGCTTTAAAGTACCGTACCAAACAACAAAAAATTTCCCCAGTTTTGGTCAAAGCTTTTCAGAGCAATTGAAATTAATATTTGATGAGCTAGCCCCGATGTCGCAGCTGCCGGGCCATCCCGGCTACGCCGCGTACGTTTCTGGCTCGGCTAACGAATTTAGTAATGTGGCACAGTTAATTTCGCAAACGCTTAACCCATACACGGGTCATTTTATGATGGCTCCGGGCTTTGTGACTCTTGAAGCCGAAGCCATAAACTGGTTTTTAAATTTATTTCAGTTTCCGGAAAAAACAGCGATCGGCTATTTCACTAGCGGTGGTAGCCAAGCTAACTTGGCGGCGTTATCGATGGCTCGTAAAGTAAATTTAAAATCATTCGATTTATCAAAAGCCCGTGTTTACGCTTCCGTGCAGGCTCATCACTGCATCGGAAAAGCTTTAGACTTTTTAGGTTTCCCAGTGGAAACCTTAAATAAAGTCAGTGTCGATGCCGATTTGAAAATGAGTCTTGTCGATTTAGAAAAAAATATTAAGTCTGACCTGGCGAACGGCTTAAAGCCCTTCGCGATCATCGGCACCGCCGGCGCCACCAATACCGGAGCCGTCGATGCGCTGGATGAAATTTCTTTGTTAGCTAAAAAATATAATCTCTGGTTTCACGTTGATGGAGCCTATGGCGCCCTGTTTATGCTGACCGAAAGTGGAAAAGTTATTTTGAAAGGAATTGATCAAGCTGATTCGATTGCTTTTGATCCGCACAAGGCTTTGTGTCTTCCGTATGGGACCGGAGCTTTACTCGTGCGGGATAAGAAAAACATTCAGTTTGATTACCTAAGCGCTTCCTCGTACATGCCGCCATCACCCGAAGTGGATTCGACGGGAATTAAAGTTGATTATGCAGATATCAGCGTTGAACTTTCGCGGGACTGGCGGGGTCTGCGCGTCTGGTTGCCGATTAAAACTTTAGGCATTGCGCCATTTGTCCTTAATTTAGAAGAAAAATTAAAATTAACGGATTGGGTCCAGAAAGAAATCGCGCAGATTCCGGGTTTACAAATTTTTCAGCAGGCCCAGTTAACGATTGTTTCATTTTCTGCATCTGGGAAAACTCTCGAAGATACCAATGTGAAAACCCAGCAGCTTTTAGAAAAAATTAATAACGACAATACTCTTTTTCTTTCCAGCTGCGTGATTGATGGGAAAAAAATTATTCGGATATGCCTTTTAGGCCACCGGCTACATTTTGATCGACTACAAATTTTTATCCAAGAGCTTAAGACTCATTTAAAAATTCAGCTCCCAAGTGAATATCAGTGACCTTAAGTGAATATAAAAATTTATTTTTTCGCGGAAGGCACATCCATTTAAACAATGCGGGTCTTTCACCGATTTCATTACCCGTGCAGCAAGAAATTAACACCTGGGCCAATCGATTTTATGAAGATGGTTTTCACTCGGAAGCTGATTACCAAAAACGGGT